>JAZQYE010000271.1:0-3302 GCA_045633385.1 Eubacteriales bacterium
ATATCTTATGTTTCAAAGCGAACCGTTTGCGGAAGAATGTTTTTGCGAAGCCATTGAGCAGGTATGGGAGGCAATCAAAAAATACAATCCTGAGTTTGTTGGATATAAGTGGGATGAAACAAATCCCCGTATTCAATTAGAACCTATCGGCACAAGGGGATATATTGAACTGCATCCGATAAAAAGCATTTAATAAATTCCAATTTATCGAGCAGCTTTCTGGTGTACTTTTTACTGTTCTTACCTCCATTTACAAACCTTTTTACTGCTCTTAGACAACAAAAACAGAACATTTGTCTACCGACAAATGTTCTGCTTTTGTTTATCCAAGCCGCAGGCTTGGCATAGACGCTCGCAAGCTCGCTATTCTGTCGCTTCGCTCCTTGCATCTCCGCGCGAAGTGCGGTGCATATCATCAGCCCCTTTGGGGCTGTATATCATCACGCGTCAGCGTGCATCCCCCTGCGGCTTGATGATATCCACGGCTATGCAGTGATGATATACAGCAATAAGTTGCGGATGATATACACGCCTTAGGCGTGATGGGAAGGCGAGAAATTTGTTTTTTGTTTTTCGTCGTGCGGCTTGACAAAACCGCACTCGTGTGCTATAATGATGAAAAATCAAACGAATCCCCAAAGGAGATGATACGATGAAATTCCGCGCACATCGAGGACATACCAACGAGCCCGAAAATACGCTCCCTGCCTTTATTCATGCAATTGAGGATGGCTTTGAGGAGCTGGAATGCGATCCCAACTACACAAAAGACGGCGTTATCGTTTTGATGCACGACTACACCATCAACCGCACCTGCCGCAATGCCGACGGTTCCAAGATCGATGGCGAGCTTCAGCTTTCTTCCTTGACCTATGAGGAGCTGATGCAATACGATGCAGGTATTGCCTTTGGTGAGCAGTTCCGCGGTACGCGCGTGCCGCGCTTGGAGGACGTCTTGAAGCTGGTTGACGGCACTGATGTCTTGCTCTCCTTGGATAAAAAGATCAAGACCGACGAGATGGATCCGTTTTTGAAGCTGGTCGGCTCGTACAACGTGATCGCGGAGTTTTCCTGCGCTGACACCCGCCGCATCAAAAAGGTGCTCTCCGTTTTGCCCAACGCCAGAATCAATTACGACGGCAACACCACCGAGCAGGATCTTTTGGAGGTCTGCTCGATCGTACCCAAGGGACAATTGACCGTTTGGATGTATTACGACAACCCCGAGTTTGCATGGCTGACCGACCGCCTGAAGGCATCGGCAGAAAACTGCGCGCGTGTCAAAAAATACGCGTATCTCGGTCTTGCCAATATTCGCCGTCCCTATGAAATGCGTGACGCGATTCGTTGGGGAGCGGACGTCATCGAGCCCTTTTTCTGATCTGACATAAAATAAAAATAAAAGAGCCTTTTGGTACCGTGATCTTGCCCGATTGCATTTCCAAAAGGCTCTTTTTTGCGCTTTCTTGTCAATACTTACAAAACGCTGTGATAGATTTTGCAAAAAAATGTGCGTTCTCCTTCTTTTTTTATGGCGTATTTTGTGGTATAATATATGTTTGGTAAGATTTTATTCTAAAAAAACGGAGAGAACGAAAAGTGATCAGAGAAGATTTGAGAAACGTAGCGATCATTGCGCACGTTGACCACGGAAAAACCACACTTGTTGACGGCTTGCTCAAGCAGGGCGGCATCTACCGCGAAAATCAGGAGACCGTTACGCGCGTAATGGACTCGGGCGACTTGGAAAAGGAAAGAGGTATTACCATTCTTGCCAAGAACACCGCCGTACACTACAAGGATATTAAGATCAACATCATCGATACCCCCGGCCACGCCGATTTTGGTGGTGAGGTAGAGCGTATTTTGAAGATGGTAAACGGCGTAATCCTGTTGGTTGACGCCGCCGAGGGACCCATGCCGCAGACACGCTTTGTTTTGCAAAAGGCATTGGAGCTCAATCACCGCGTGATCGTTTGTATCAACAAGATCGACAAGCCCGATGCACGCCTTGGCGAGGTAGAGGACGAGATCTTGGAGCTGTTGATGGATCTTGGCGCAAACGACGATCAGCTCGATAGCCCCATGATGTATTGCTCCGGCCGTTCGGGCACCGCAAGCGAGGATCCCGACGTTCCCGGCACTGATCTGACTCCTCTGTTTGAAAAGATCGTTAACTATATGCCCGCTCCCGAGGGAGATGAAACGGGTGCTCTTCAATTGCTCGTTTCCTCTATCGACTACAACGACTACGTCGGACGTATCGGTATCGGTCGTATTGAGCGCGGTAATATTCGCGTGGGTCAGGAGGTTGCCGTTTGCAACTACCACAACCCCGGCGCGGTCAAAAAGACCAAGGTCGTCTCTCTTTATCAGATCGACGGCTTGGTGCGTACCCCTGTTGAGACCGCTACGGTGGGTGACATCGTATGCTTCTCCGGCGCGGGCGACATCACCATTGGTGACACGCTGACCGCCGTTTCCACCCCCGAGGCGTTGGAGTTCGTCAAGGTCTCCGAGCCTACCATGGAAATGACCTTTATGGTCAACAACAGCCCCTTGGCAGGTAAGGAGGGTAAGTTCGTTACCTCCCGTCAGCTCCGCGACAGACTGTACCGCGAGCTGCTCAAGGACGTTTCCTTGCGTGTTTCCGACGGTGACACCACCGACGAGTTCCGCGTTGCGGGCAGAGGTGAGATGCACCTTTCCATTCTGCTTGAGACCATGCGCCGCGAGGGCTTTGAGCTTGCTTGCTCCAACCCCCGTGTGCTTTACAAGGAGATCGACGGACAAAAGTGCGAGCCGATGGAGCGCGTAACGCTCGACGTTCCCATGGACTACGTTGGCGTCGTTGTTGAAAAGCTCAGCCAGCGCAAGGGCGATCTGCTTTCCATGAACCCCATCGGAAACCGCACGCGCGTGGAGTATTCCATTCCTTCCCGTTGCTTGTTCGGTTACCGCTCCGAGTTTTTGACGGCTACCCACGGTGAGGGCGTCATCAACACCATTTTTGACGGCTATGCACCGCACCGCGGTGAGATCGCCATGAAGTTCACCGGCTCTCTGATCGCATCCGAGGCAGGTGAGACCACTCGCTACGGTTTGTACAACACGCAGGAGCGCGGACAGCTCTTCGTTGGCCCTCAAACGCAGGTCTATGAGGGTATGATCGTTGGAGAAAATCCGAAGAACGACGATATTGCTGTCAACCCCTGTAAGAAAAAGCAGTTGACGGCGATTCGTTCTGCAGGTGCGGACGAAAAGCTTTTGCTCACTCCTGCCAAGATATTTACTCTGGAGGA
>JAZQYE010000272.1:0-9397 GCA_045633385.1 Eubacteriales bacterium
CTTCAAGAACTTTTAAAAGGTGGTTTTCTAACTAAATATATTTTTTGATGTCATAATAATTCATGCAAAAAACAATTTATAGATAGCAACACCCCGACAGACTTTTTAATCTGTCGGGGTTTATTATTTGTTTTCTGCGGATCAAATTTGTTTATCCGTAGGGGAGACCTGCGGTCTCCCGCGGGCGAACACAGTTCGCCCCTACCGTGCATTAGGTAAACTTCCTTATGAGAAGTAGCCTTTTCAGCCTTGCTTTAATTTGTTTTCAATTGTAATGCACGAGGAGGTTAACATTCTGCGTATTCTGCCGCAGAGATTGCGATAATTTTTAAATGTTTCCTCGTTGATGCTTCCGGATGAATATATCAATTTGAGCCAACTTTCTGTTTCTATACACTCTTTTCGAGCAATCTCAAATTTTGAAAGCATATCGGCAAGACTTTGCGGATATTGTGCCTCGGAGATATTAGCGAAAACGCTTGATGAAGATTTTTTTATTTGATATATCGTATTGGAATCCATCTTGTACTCGATACAAAGCTTAGCAACCGCGCAAGCCAATTGTTCCGAATATGTAAGTAATAAATTCTTTGCCATATCGTTCTCCTTTCGCATCCAAATCACGGCGTAGCCGTGGATATCATCAAGGCGTAGCCTTGCATGGAATCAGCTCGTAGAGCTGTATGGAATTGCGACGGAGTCGCGTATGGAATCAAGCCGCAGAAAATGCACCTTCAGTGATGCCATGCGCCTTTGGCGATTCCATACACGCTAACGCGTGATGCCATACCAAGCCTGCGGCTTGAATAAAACAACCAAAACCGAAAAAACGGTTTTGGTTGTTTTTGGTGGACCATCAAGGACTCGAACCTTGGACCGACCGGTTATGAGCCGGTGGCTCTAACCAACTGAGCTAATGGTCCGTTGGTCTCTTAATATTATATCGTATTCTTGCAAAAAAGTCAAGTGTTTTTTGCGCTTTTGCGCAATTTTTTATGCGTTTTTTGCAATTTGGCGGCTTGTTAGGGCGGCGTTCTTTTTGGCGCTCTGTTTTGACGGAAAAATTTTTTCGGTCGCCTGTTTTCACTTGCATTCGACAAGCTAAATATGGTATGATGTGGACAAGTACATACCGAAAGGAGATCAACATGAAAAAAATTATTGGCACGTGTCTTGCCATCAGCCTTCTGCTTTGCGGTTGTGCGGGCAAGGCAGGGGAGGGGGGTACAAGCGATTCCGATACCATCGACCGCGAGATCCCAACTCCCGAGCAGATTGCACTCGATGCCGCCGAGGCGCGCGCAGAGTATTACCAAAAGCTTGTTTCGGAGCTGCAAAAAGAGATCCTCAATTTAAAAAGCGAGAACGACGACGCGCGAGTGGAATACGAATCGCGTCTGGCGGAATTGGAAGCGGAATTGGGCAAGCCGAGCACAAGCGAAAGCACCGATTTTCGCTATACCGTAAGCGGTGGAAAGGTGACCGTTACCGCCTATCTTGGCAAAGAGAAGCGCGTGGAAATTCCCGCAACGATCTCGTCCTGCCCCGTGGTATCCATTTCCGATCGCGCGTTTGAAAACAATTTGACCGTTGAGGAGGTCACTCTGCCAGATGGTATTGCGAGCATTGGTTGGTTCGCATTTGCGGGCTGTATCTCGCTCAAAAAGGTCACGCTTGGCGCAGGTGTTCAAAAAATTGAGTACGGCGCGTTTCAAAACTGCTCCACGAGCCTGCAGTTCGTATGCCCCGTCAATTCCTATGCCGCCGCTTACGCGCAAAGCTACGGCTTTACCGTTCAAAAGTGAGCAAAGAATTTATCGCTATTTGTAATCTGCCGTTAAAAAGCGTTTAACAGCAGTACTGAAATTCCTCCAAAGGTTAAAACTAGAATTTCCTTTTTTCGGATCTGTTCTTTCAAGAAGATGCAGCTGCACAATGTTGTAAGCAGAATAACGCCGATGTTTAACGTTGGAAAAAATATGACACCGGGAAGCTTGCCCGCCAGTGCGGTATTGAGAAGATTACAGCATCCAAAGGCGATTCCGACTCCTGCGGCAATGGCAAACGAATGTTTTTGCGGAGCAGAATGTAAATCGCTTTGCGCGAAGAGGGAAGAAATGAGCGAAATGATTGCCGCCAAAAGAAAAGCAATCAATAAAAATTCGCTTTTTTCATCGGCAACTTGAGATTTTTGTTGCAGTTTTTGCATGATCCCCAATCCACCGGAAGAAAATGTTGCAATCAGCAACGAAAAAAAGGAACGCTTGCGCACGGTAGGTGTTCTTTTTTGGTGATCACCTGCGCAAAGAATTGCAATTACAGCGCACAAAACACCTATCAGGTCAAACGCCAAAAATGGCTCCGACCAAAGCACAGCACCTAAAACGGTTGGAAGAATAAAGCCCATGGAATAAATGGTAGAGCAAAGCGCGGTATTTCCGTTTGCAAGTGATACCGTATAAAACCATTGTGCAAGAATTAAAAACGTTGCGTAAATGATAGCGTAAACCAGGGTTTGCAGGCTTGGAATACGCCACGATAAATCACCGAAGATAACAAGCGCAAGCAAACCAAAAGAGAACAAAATGCTCTGACGGTAAAAAAAAGGTTTTGTGCCAAAGGTCGTGGCAGACAAGCACTTAGAGAGAAGATTTCGCCCGGTCGATAATACAATGCTGCATAATAACAAAATATAGGTCATTGTATTTCTCCAAGGAGGATTTTGTGTAATTCCGTACTCAAAATTCTACGGTTATCATCGTCAACAAGACTAAAGCGGTTTCCGTCGTTTGGAGTGCTGAGATAGTTCCACACGCAATAGGGAATATCCATTTCTTTTAATAACGTTATCATATCTCGCATCCAGTTTTCACGCCATTGGAGCTTGGCGTGTCGAATGGTTCCAAACTCTCCGCACCATAAAATTTTGTCGGGGTTTGCATCTATCCAAGCCTTTACCGGGGCAAGATAAGCCCTTAAAAAATCAATGTCCATGCATAAAAATTCCGAGTAGCTGTTTTGCTCACCATTGACAACTCGCTGAAAATCGCGATAGCGTTCGATATCCTCGCATGGATAGGGCATTTCGCGATTGTAAAATAACTGTGCCGCTTGCAATACGCCACGCTGATGTGTAAACTCGTGTGGAGCATAGCAATGAAAGGTGTAGATGACGTTTTTGTCCTCCCAAATGCGCAATTTTGAAAGTGCAGGGGGATTTCCCCAATCGGTGCCTCCAACAACTATTTTTCTGGTTGCATTTTGTGCTCGAATTGCACAAATGAGCCGATCGGCAAGAGCATTCCATTCCTCAGGCGTGGCGTTGACCACTTCATTCAGCAGCTCAAAAACCACGTCACCGTCATTTGAAAATTCCTGTTCTATTTTTAACCAAAGCGCAATCAATCGTGCTTGAAGTGCGCCGTCCTCCATTAACCCCTTTTCTTCCAAAATGTCACAGTAATTTCCCAAGGCCTTGTGCATATTTAAAACAATGCCAAGATCATATTTGTGACACCAATTTGTAAAACGGTGAAGAATATCAAATATACTTGCGCGGTAACGGTAGGGCGCCTCCTCTAACACGATCTGATCAAAGCCGAGCCTTACGTGGTCAAAGCCGAGAGAAGCTATATAAGCGATGTCCTGCTCGGTAATATAACCTTCAAAGTGTTCCATATCCCCAACGGTAATTACCATTCTGCGCTCGGGAGGCAATACGTTAAATCTTTTATAATTGGTCAACCAACCGCCAATTCCCATGCCGCGCCGAAGATGATCGATTTGTTTCATGTCAAAATCCTCCTTTTTTACTATTATAACATTTTGTAAAAAAATAAAGTATCTTTTTTTATAAATAAACTTGTTCAAAAGATAGATTTATGATATAATGATAAGGAGGTGATCGTATGGAAATCAGAATCAATCAAACACTACCGGGGGTCAAGCAATACCCTCATCACAGCCATAGGCGCTATGAAATTATGCATTACATCAAGGGGAACGGGGCAATGTGGGTCGAAGATGGCGAGTTGCCGTTTTCCGAGGGAACGGTTATTATCATTCCCCCGAATATTTACCATGGATCGTTTTCCCAAAAAGAGTTTGTTAACATTTCCATCGAGTGTGACTTTGATGGCTTGCTGTTGTTAGATTCTCCAATTGTACTTTTTTGCTCAGAAAACGATGCGGGAACGCAATTGGTTAGAATGATTTGGGAAAACAGGTGCGGAAATGAAGCGTATCTCAATTCGTTGTGCATGGCATATATTCATTGCTTGCTTCAAAAAATCAAAATCGAGGACGAAAAGGTAAGCTGTGTCAAACATGTTGCCAAACGTATTTTTGAGTGCGCATTTGATCCCGAGGCAGACGTAACTGCTATTTTGCGGCAGAGCGGATACTCGGAGGATTATATTCGAATGTGTTTTCGCAAGGAGCTTGGAAAAGCACCGCTGGCTTTTTTAACGGAGCTTCGTATCAAGCACGCTTGTTATTTGATCGATGTTTATAAACATACGCTATCGCTTTCCGAGGTTGCCGAAAAATGCGGTTATCTCGATTATATTCACTTTTCTAAAAAATTCAAGGAATACACGGGTGTTTCACCACGGTGTTATCGCGATTCATAAAGCAAAAAAGGCAATCCTCTCCGTAATACTTACGGTTTGGTATTGCCTTTTTTCTTTGCGGTATGACTCAAATGAGCACCGCATTACAAAATCAACAGCGCAACAACGGTCAGCACCACAACGAACCCAACGTTGTAAAGGGTAAAATCGCGCAGGTAAACGCCAGCCTTGCCGGGGTTGTGTGCGGTGAATTCCCGAAACGAGATCAAGCTTGCAAGGGAGGCGATCAAGGTTCCCGTGCCTCCAATGTTGACGCCGAGCAACAGGGCAGGGTAATTCTCGGTGAATTGCGAGAGCAGGATCGCGGAGGGGACGTTACTGATCACTTGGCAGGAGAGAATTGAAAAAACGAGCGTGTTTTGCTCCAACAGCGAGGAGAACAAATTGCTGATCGCGGGAATGCGCGCCATGTTTCCCGCAAAAATAAAGAAGCAGAAAAAGGTAGCCAACAGCGCGTAGTCCACCTGCTTCAGAGCTTTTTTGTCAGTCCACATCAGGGCGAGCGGAATGACGATCAGCCCGATCCAATAGGGGATCAATCGAAAAACGATCACGATCGAAAAAGCAAACAATAGCAAATAAAAGGCGGTTCGCTTGGCAGGCAGGCGTTCCTGGCATGCCTCCAAAACGGCGATCTTTTCACCCGGCAAGCACAGACAGCACACGGTGATCAATGCAATTGCCGTGATAAAGGGAATGAACATGATCTGCATAAATTCGCCTGTGGGGATATTGAATTTGCTGTAGAGATACAGATTTTGCGGATTTCCAAACGGTGTCAGCATACCGCCAAGGTTTGCGGCAATGTTTTGCATGATGAATACAAACGCCATGTGCTTTTCCTTGCCTACCGAGGACAAAACAAAGTAACCGAGCGGCAAAAAGGTCAACAAAGCCATATCGTTGCTGATGAGCATTGAGCCGATAAAGGTGATATAGACCAACGCGAGCACCGCCATGCGCAAATTTCCCGTGCATTGTACGATCTTGCGCGCAAGAATGGTAAAAAATTTGATATTCTTCAGAGCGCATATCACCGCCAACGTACAAAACAGGCAGGTCAGCGTTTTCCAATCAAAATAATCCGCGTACTGAGCATCGGGCGGAATGATAAAGGACGTGACGATTGCCGCCGCAATGGCAACGGTCAACACGACGTTTTGCTTGATCCAACGTAAAATCGATACCAAATAACGGTGCAATTCGGAGGAATGATGAACCTGCTTGTGGTGTGTCACGGATTTGCTCCTTTGCATGATTTTTGCGACCTGAAAAAAGACCGCAACGAGCGTTATTATACTCCGTTTTTTGCCAAATGTCAATAGCTTTTTATCATATTTTATGAAAGAAATCAAAAAAGGTGAGAGTGAACCGTTTGGTACACTCTCACCAATGCTTTTTCGGCAATTTTAAATCGGAATGCAAGCCCCCAAGGGGATCGAATAGATATAGATCTCGTCCGGTGTTTTGCCAAACAACTCCCGTACAGCCTCCGCATAGCAGGAAAGCTGATCTCCGTGGGCACGCTTCATTCGCGCCTGCAAAAGAGCTGGATCGTTGCGCAAGGCGGCATCAATGCGGTCGGTCTTGTAATCGATCAATATCAAGCGCCCGTCCTCGGTCGTCAGTAGCAGGTCAATCGAGCCCTGCACAAACAGCTTTTGGTCTTGGAGCTGTCGTTGGCGCTCCTCCTGCTTGGTCAAGCGGCTCATGGGCACAAAAATGCCAAACTTTTGTTCGCGGCGTACCTCTTTGGCGTGCAAGATCCATTGCAAAAGCTCGCTGTGGCAAAACGCCTCCAAATATTTTTGATTCAGGATCTCGGCAGTACGCTCCGACAAAAAGCCTGCGGCACAAAGCCGTGCGGCCTCCTCTTGCACCGTGCGCGTTTGCAGAGCGGCAAAATCACAGAACTCCAAAAAGGCGTGCGTTGCACTACCGATGTCGGTGGCACTTGGGGCACGCTCCGCTTGCAGCATCGTTTCAAACGGTTGTGTTGCCGATTGCATCAGCGCGATCTGTGCCTCTATTGCGGCATCGTCGTTTTCATCGTTCAGGCGATCCAACAAATCACTCTGCAATCGGGATGCGGCGGCTTTGGTTGGCAAGCCCTGCAAAAAATCAAGCGGATATTGCAGACCTTTTTGCGCGGCAAGCACATCGGCGTATCGTTTTGTAACGCAGTCTGTTCGCGTGGCAGAGGCTTCGGAACGTATCTCCGTTGCTTGATAGGGGAGCCCTGCTTCAACTTCTCCGAGTGCTACGTGCAACAGCTTGCAGGGGATCTGCTCCAACACCTCACGCTTTTCCAAAACGGCGGCAAGGATCCATGAGAGCATTGTAGATGCGGAAAGAATAGACGCGCGGTTGCCGCGACGGATCAAAGCTGCGCCCGAGCAAGCGGTTTCCCACTTTCCGCGCAACGTTCCGCTGACGTACATACGCTCACGTGCGCGGGTAAGCGCTACGTACAAGGTACGAATGCTCTCCTCGGTCTGCTCGGCGTCGATCTCCAGCTTAACGGCGGCGCGCAGGGCGGTATCAGGCAGATTGCCGCTGACAGGGTCGTACAGCTTGGAGGCACATCCCACGTTGCGGTGGTAAAGCAGATTTTGCTTGGTGTCGTCCTTGTTGAAGGGAGAACCGACCGATGCAAGAAAGACGACGGGGAACTCCAAGCCCTTGGAGTGGTGTACCGTCATAATCGTTACGGCGTCGGTCGCCTTGGCAAAGCCGTCGGCAGAGAGTTTGCCGCTTTCCATCAGCTTTGATACGTGCCCTAAAAAGCCGTATAAGCCGCAAAAGGCGGTTCGCTGGTAAACACGTGCCTGCTCGTACAAAAACAGCAGAGCAGGGGATTTTGAGACGGGAGAAACGCATGGGTCGCGGTAGAGCAAGCGCAAAAAGCGATCGGCAGGCTGTGCGGCGGCAAGGCGGCGCAATTCACGCAACCAATCCAAAACGGCGCGACAGCGCACCGCAAGCGCATCTTCTCCCGTGGCGTAGCTCTCCACGGCGCTGTAAAGCGAGCAGGAGAGAGCGGCGCCGTCGCGGATCGTGCTCAGCTCCTTTGCCGAAAGCCCGATAAAATCGGATAGCAACAGCTCGGAAAGAGGAAGATCGCGGTAGGGGTTATCAATGCTCTTGAGCAAATTTAACGTATCGTACAAAAGGGGATCCTGCATCAGATCCGACGCGGCGGCAGATGCAACGGGAATAGAGAGCTTTTCCAGCTCGGCGGTGTAGGCGGCGCCGTGCGATTTGTTGCGCACCAAAATGGCAATGTCACTCGGACGAATGGGAGATCCGTCGTCCAAGTGCTCCGTACGTAACAGACGCGAGATCTCGGCGGCTACCCAAACGGCTTCCTCGCGCGGAGCGGGATCGTCGTCCTCGTTGGTCGGTGCATTTTTGCCGCGCGGCGGTGCATCAAACAGCGCAAGCGTTACGGGTACGGGATGCGCGTTGGCAAGGTTATCGGGCATCTTTTTAGAGCAGACCAGATCGTCCTGCGGTCGGTATCCCACGCTGTTTTCACAAGCGGAAAAGAGGAATGCGCATACTTGGTTTGCAAACCTGATAACGGGAGCATCGCATCGAAAGTTTTCGGACATAAACACGCAGTTTCCGTCCGCATCGGCGGCGTTTTCGTCGGTGTACAGCGGCATTTGGCGGCGGTAACCAGCAAAAATGGAGGGCTCACTTCCGCGAAAGCCGTAAATACTTTGCTTGATGTCACCTACCATAAAGCGGCGATTTTTTCCAATGAGCGCAAAAATGCGATCCTGCAAAAAATCCACGTCCTGATACTCGTCAATGTAAACGGCATCATACTGCTCGGCAAGCGACTCGGCAAAGGGCGTTGGCGTTCCGTCGCGGTAGGTCAAGAGCTGTAATAAGAGGGCGCGAACGTCGTCGAACTCTAAAACGCCGCGTTCCAGCTTTTCCTGCAACAAACGGCTTTGATATTCCTTGTAAAAAAGGTAGAGGATCTGTGTCAGCTCTGCTGTGCGGCGCATTTGATCGGAGATCTCCTCCTGCGGTGTAAGCAGGAGCGGCTGAACCTTTTTACTTACCGTATCTTTGAATTTTTCGCGCCAATTCTGATAATCGATTACAGCATCCGTCTTGTTTTTTACGGTCGGGAACCGTCCCTTTACAAAGGTGAACGCTACCTCGCGTACACGGTCGTAGCCTTCTTTGGTAAGCGCTTCTTGCATTGCTGTGCAGAATTGCACGTCCGACTCCACAATGGCGGCGCAGGCGGCGTTCATATCGGGGGCCGTCTGCAAATGTGCTTCGGTCAATTGCAAAAAGGAGAGATAACCTTCAAATACGTCCAAAAGATAAGTGCGCACCGAGGATCCGTAGGGGGTAGAGAAGTACTCTTTGTCTGCGTCCGTATGCAGCTCTGCGGCGCATTTACCAAGACGCTCGATGCCATCGGGATCTGCAGAGAATTTCTTCAAAAAATCCTCCAGCACCGTGCCAAGTTTACCATCGCTTCTGCCCGACATCAAATGATCCATTGCATCGGCAAAGCGATTGCCTGCAAGGGAGGAAAAGACCTGTCCGTCGTTCGGCTCTGACGTAGTGTGTTTGCGATAGAATTCCTCGATCAAGCCACTCATCAATTCGCTTGCAATGGGTCGAATTTCAGATTCGTCTGCCATGCGGAAGGACGCAGGCAGAGAGAGTTGCTCAAAATTGGCGCGTACCGCCTTTTGAAAAAAAGAGTCGATGGTAGAGATCTGTGCACTGCCGAG
>JAZQYE010000273.1:0-7049 GCA_045633385.1 Eubacteriales bacterium
CATCGGTAACCTTTTGAACGATCTCCGCGGCGGCAGCTTTTCTTTTTTGACAGAGTTGCAACGCCTGCTCCTCTGCCTGCTTTTTTAAAAGCTTGATACGCTTTTCAAGCTCTGCCAAGGATTCGTCGGAAAGCTCCAGCTCCTCCAATTGACGTGCGGCATTGGCGCGGAACGCAAGAATGCTTGCAATATCCTCGCCGTATTTTCGTTTGAGTTTGGAAATTCCCTCCAAACGTTCCTCAATGCGGTCGATTCGCGCGGTGGGATCCTCGTTATCGTCGTCCGCATAAGCGAGCACGCTTTCCGCAACGTCGTCGATCTCCGACAAAACAACGCTCAAACGCTCGTTCAAGGCATCAACCCCGTCGATCAAGCCCTCTAAACTGTCAAGTGCCGATTGCGAGCGCCGAACCAGATCGTAGGCGCTCCCCTTTTCGGAGCCGCGCAACGCACGATAGACCAAACGAACCTGACGGTTGATCTGCTCCAGATGAGCGAGTCTGTCACGCTCTTTGAGCAACCTTTCCTCCTCGCCCTCACGCAATTTCATAGCGTCGATGTCTTCAATTTGATATTTCAGCATTTCGCAAAGGCGAAGCTTTTCGGAGGCATCACGCTTAAGCGCTGCTGCCTTTTGCATACACGCCTTTAATTCATGATAAGCTTCACGGTATTCCGCAAGTGTCGCTTCGGGTAAAGCGTAAGCATCCAACAGCTCACGGTGGGTGCTTTTTTGCAACAGCTTTTGGCTGTCGGATTGCCCGTGAATGCTAACGAGCAACCGTGCGATCTCCTTTTGAAGGGATTGCGTAATGATCTGCCCGTTCAAGCGCGTTTGCGATCTTCCGTCTGCATGCAAAACGCGTTGTAACATCAGCGAGCGCTCCTCAATTTCAAAGCCGAGCGACTCTATTACGGAAACAACGCGGTCGGAAAGCCCCTCAAACACCGCGCTGACCTGCGCCGATTTTTCACCGGAACGCACGATCTCCTTGGAAACGCGATTTCCGAGCAAAAGATTGACGCTGTCGATGAGCATTGATTTTCCTGCGCCCGTTTCACCCGTCAGCGCAATAAAGCCGTTGGAAAACTCCACGTCGGCGCGGCGGATAACGGCAACGTTTTCAATATGTAGTGAAGAAAGCATACTTTAACGGCTCACTCTTAACATATCGTGAAATCGATCGGAAAGCGTTTTGGCACATTCCTCGTTACGGGATACAACCATAATGGTATCATCCCCCGCCACGCAACCGAGGATCTGCTCAAGATTCATAGAATCGATTCCGACAGCGACCGCGTTTGCAAGTCCGGGATACGTCTTTAACACCACGATGTTGCACGCGTAATCTACGGTAACGATGGAGTCGATCAGTGCAGTATTGAACTTCATGCCCGAGCCCCGTGAGGTCTGCTTGGGCAAAACGTTGCGATAAGTGCCCTTACCCGTGGTCATTTTGGAGATCTTCAACTCGCGAATATCGCGTGAAACGGTTGCTTGCGTTACGCCAAAGCCACTCTCACGCAATCGATCGATCAATTCATCCTGCGTATCTATTTCGTATTTGGAGATCAGCTCCAGCATTTTTTCCTGACGAATTTTTTTCATATTCGACTCCTTTATCAATCCATTTGGGAAGCGTTCATCTTCTGGCGCAGCTTTTTGTAAAAGCTACAGGGTTTGAGGCGGATCAAATTGGTTTCAAGATTGGATTTTGTAATACGTACGGTCTGATTGCGATAAAGCTCAAAATTCATGCGACCGTCAACGGTCAGGTACAGCATTTTTTCACGCGCACAGATATTTCTGATCTCCAAAGCAGACGAATCGGCAAAGATCAGTGGACGGGCACCAAAGGAGTGCGGACAAATGGGTGTCACGCAAAAGCACGGAACGGCGGGATCGACGATCGCTCCACCTGCCGACATGGAATACGCCGTAGAACCCGTAGGCGTTGCAATAATCAAGCCGTCGGCACGGTAGGTTGCTACGCGTGAACCGTTTTCAGCAAGCTCCAGATCTACGATGCGCGATACCGAGCCATTGGAAACGACCGCATCATTGAGCGCATAGCAAAAAGAACGAAGCTCGCCACCCGAAAAGAGCTCCACGCGAAGCATCGACCTCTTTTCAAGGGTGTATTCTCCCGTAAAGAGTGCTTTGAGCGACTCCAGCTCCGAGATCTCAAGCTCTGCCATGTAACCTAGTCTGCCCAAATTGATGCCGAGAATGGGAGTGCCGCGATTGGCGGCTCGTCTTGCCACCTCTAAAATGGTACCGTCTCCGCCAAGCACGATCAAAATATCTGCCTCGGCATAAACGGTCTCCAAGGGCAAATAGCGAAACTCCTCGCGGTGCTTATGAATACGCATCAGCTTTTCGCGGTTGAATGCGGCAATCAAAATTTCGCAATCCTCTTTTTGCAATCGGTTTGCTACCGCAATCGCGGCATTTGCCTTTTCGGAAATATTAAAATTGGTAATCAGTGCAATTTTCAGCACTGCCATCACCTCCTTATCCGTATCAGGTTCCTTCTACGACCGCTTTTATTTTTTGTTCGGTCAAGGAATCCAAATCGTTATGTTTCTTATCAATGTGTATCAAAAATTCTCGATTTCCGTCCCCTCCCAAAATCGGAGACGCAATCAAATTCAAGGGGTTCAATCCAACAGAACGAATACACTCACACACCCTTTGAACGGCAAAGAGATGTGCCGCACGGTCGCGCACCACGCCACCCTTGCCAAGCATCGCCTTGCCCACCTCAAACTGCGGCTTGATCAAACAGATCGCGCATCCGTCCTCTTTGAGCAGGCTTGGAAACTGTGGAATGATATAGGTTGCCGAAATAAAGGAAACGTCCATCACGATCAGATCGACCGTTTCTCCACCGATATGTGAAGGTGTCAACTCACGCGCATTCAAATGCTCCAAGGATACCACGCGTGCATCCTCGCGCAAAGAACGTGCCAACTGTCCAACTCCCGCATCTACGGCATAGACCTTTTTGGCTCCGCTTTGTAACAGGCAATCGGTAAACCCACCGGTTGAAGCACCGATATCCAAAGCGGTAAAACCATCGACCGAAATACCAAAGGCGGCAAGTGCGCCTTCCAATTTAAAGCCTCCGCGCCCGACGTACCGCATCTGGTCTGCAATTTGCACGTCATGCTCTCCGTCCGCAATCTGCAAAGAAGGCTTTTTGACTACCTTTCCGTCAATGGTAACACTCCCCTCCTCTATCAGCATCTGTGCACGCTGACGGCTGGGGGCATACCCGAATAACGTCAAATATTGGTCTGCTCTCATACCACGGGCAGTGCCGCAAACGCGGGCACAAAGGAGAGTGCAATGGCGGTTGCAATGCCGGTCAGCATTCCAAAAAAGACCTGCAAGGGAGAGTGACCGATCAATTCCTTAAAACGTAGATTGAAATTTTCACCATTGGAGCTGAACAGCTCCTCTACGATCAAATTCAAAGCGCGGGATTGCTTGCCTGTTTCGCGGCGAACGCCCATGGCATCGATCATAACGACGATTGCAAGCACGCTCGTAATGGCAAACAGCGGAGAGCCAAAGCCACCGCGCACGGCAAAGGAGGTGGCAAGCGCACAAACCGCCGCCGTGTGGGAGCTGGGCATTCCGCCCGTTCCGAAAAACAAGGCACGCAGGGTAAAGTCTTGTTCCTTAAAAAAGCCGGTAAACGCCTTGATAAACTGTGCCAAAAGCCATGCAAGCACGGCAGACATCAAGTAATAGTTGGTAAACAAGGTAAGCGCAGAATACATAAAAACGTCCCTTTCAAGTTTTATTTTTTACGGGTAGCAAGCCACTCTGCCAAAGAGCAAAGCGCATCGGAATCGGGATACTTGCGCAATGCGGCAACCGCCTCGCTCGTTAAGCGATCTGCATAGAACTGCGCTTCCTCTGCCGAATAGAAGGACAAAAAGGTATTCTTTTTGCGCTCTTCATCCATTCCGGTATTCTTTCCAAGCATTTGTACGTCACCTGTCTGATCCAAAATATCGTCCACGATCTGAAAAGCCAAGCCGATATTTTCCGAGTACTTGACAACGTCCTCCATGCAAGGGTCGGAAAAGGTAACGCCTGCCGCAAGAGCGCCAAGAACCGCAGAAGCTCCGATCAAAGCACCCGTTTTCATCGAATGAAGCTTGATCAATTCATCCAGAGACAATTGGCGCGTTTCTCCCTCCAGATCCATGATCTGTCCGCCGATCATACCGTAGCGTCCCGCACAATTTGCAAGATACGCCACCGCCATAGCGGAGATCTCGGCACCTGCAACGGTATTGGAAGCCGCGACCTCAAATGCGCCCGTCAGCAAGGAGTCGCCTGCCAACAATGCGGTGGATTCGCCATAGACCTTGTGATTGGTCGGCTTACCGCGGCGCAGATCATCATCATCCATACACGGAAGATCGTCGTGGATCAACGAGTAAGTGTGGATCATTTCCACTGCGCAAGCAAACGGCAATGCCGCCTCCTCGTCACCGCCAAACAAGCGGCAAAACTCCAAGGTCAGCATAGGGCGAATGCGCTTGCCGCCTGCAAACAGACTGTAACGCTCTGCCTCAAGCAGCTTTGCGATATCTGGATCCTCCGTATAACATTTTTTCATCGCTTCCTCGGTCAGTACCGCATCGCGATGCATCAACAACTCTAATACCTCAGGGGTCATCTTTATTTCTCCTCCGCGGATAAAAAGTCGTTCAATGCGATCTCTCCGCTATCTTTCATTTGCAAAATTTTAACCTTTTGCTCGGCGTTCTCCAAGCGCGCGGTACACGTATGAAGCAGAGCTATGCCCTCCTCGTAAAGCTTCAAGGATTCGTCCAAGCTCTCCTTGCCGCCCTCTAGAGTATGCATAATCTCTTCCAAACGCTCGATCGCTTCCTCAAAAGTGAGTGTTTTTTTTGCCATATCTATTTTTCCATCCTTTCCCGAACGACTGCGCGAACACTTCCATCCGCAAAGCGAACGTCGATCGGATCGTCAATATTCAAGTCATTTACGCTCGAAACCGTTTTTTGCTCGGAGCTGACAGCCGCATAGCCCCTTGCAAGAACCGCTAGTGGGCTGAGTGCCTCTAATTTACCTGCTGACTCCGCGACCTGCCTGCGTTTTTCGGAAAGAGATTGCATCATCGCTCTTTCGAGTGCGACCTCGCACTCCGATGTCCTTACGCAAAACCGTTCCAAAAGACGTGACGGCTCGGAAAACACCCGCGCTTGCGATATTTGCTTGAGCAACCGCTTCTCCTGTATCAATCGGTTCTCCATCAGTATATGCATACGGCGCTCGCTTCCCTTCAGCTGAAGCAAAAGCTCTGCCATGTCCGGAACGGCAAGCTCTGCCGCCGCACTTGGCGTAGGAGCACGACGGTCGGCAACAAAATCGCAGATGGTAAAATCGCTCTCATGTCCGACCGCCGATATGATCGGTATCGGACACGCCGCAACTGTGCGCGCCAGCATTTCATCGTTAAAAGCCCAAAGATCCTCGGCAGAGCCACCGCCGCGACCGAGAATGATCACGTCCACGAGTCCCGTAGCTCCAAAAAATTCCACGCCTGCAATCAACTGCATCGGTGCCTCGGCACCTTGCACGGCAGACGGAAACAAGATCATTTCGGCGGCAGGAAAACGCCTGCCCAATACGTTTCGGATATCGTGCACGGCAGCCCCCGACGGCGAGGTGATCACACCGATGCGCCACGGGATTTCAGGCAAGGGCTTTTTTCTTGCCTCGTCAAACAGCCCCTCTGCGGCAAGCTTGCGCTTGAGCTGTTCAAATTGCAATGCCAACGCCCCCACTCCGTCTGGTTGGAGCTCGTCCACGTATAATTGATACTGTCCGCTCGTCTCGTAAACCGAAACTCTTCCGTGCGCGATCACGCGCATACCATCCTCAGGCAAGAACGTGAGCTTGGATGCGTAAGAGCGATACATGACCGATTTGAGCTGTCCGCCCTCATCCTTCAGGGTAAAATAAGCGTGTCCCGAAGAATAAAGCTTAAAATTGGAAACCTCACCGCGCACCCAAACGCTTGACAAAACGCGGTCACCGTCAAGCAGCATTTTTAAATATTCATTCAGTTGAGAAACCGAAAGCATTCGTTTTTCCTGCAAGGTGCGCTCCTTTCCGTTATTTGCAACGCTCACGCGCCGCAAAACTGTTTTTTACATAGCAAAGCAATACCTGCCGCGTTATCGGACGAGAACTGCGGCTCGGCAAAATAAGTGTTGGAACGCTTGGAAAGCAGAGCCTGCAAGCGTTGATTGCTCATAACGCCGCCTGCGTACAAGATCGGAAGCCCGGGATATTGAGCATCCAATTGCGCCGTCATCTCAGCAAGCGTTGCGCCTACAAATTCCAAAGTATATGCCGCAACGAGCGGTGCGTCGCCGCGTTCCTCCCACAGCTTTTGCGCAAGATTTTGCAAGCCCGAAAGATTGCAATTTCCGTCTCTTACACAAATGCGCGGTTTTGGTATTTTTTGATCGTTGCGTGCGGCAAGTTCTTCAAGCTCTTTTCCGCACGGAAAACGCAAACCAAGCATGACACCGATACGGTCGATCGCCTGCCCTGCATTGATATCCTCGGTTTGTGCCTGCAAGGTCACCGAAAATCCGTTTTCTCTCGGTGTCACAAGCAAGACCTCGGTGGTGCCTCCCGAAACGTGAAACGCCGCAAATCGATCGGAGAGGATGCGATCCATCGCTTTTGCGGAATACGCCGCCGCCATGATATGCCCATCCTGATGTGAGAACGGAAAGAGCGGAATATCAGCTGCCGCCGCAAAAGCCTTTGCCGCCGCCAAACCGCTCAGAAAGCAAGGCATATAGGAGTCCTCCACGTCTCTTGGGCGAGTGGAAACACCAACGGCAAGGGGACGGTATTGTTGATGCAAAAAGCCGTTGAGCCGTTCCATTACATCGGGCAGATTTTTAACGTGCGCAAATACGGCGTCACTTTGCCGCAAGCCGCACCCCCCTGCCTTTACGGGTAGCGGAATCTTGATATTGGC
>JAZQYE010000274.1:0-3325 GCA_045633385.1 Eubacteriales bacterium
ATGCACGTTGGAGAGGTGCTGGATAAGGACGGCAACTTCTATAATGAGAACTACCGCGCGGCGCGCAACGAGATCATTTACGTTTGCAGTGGCGAGGATGACGTGTTCAAGCCCTCCTTCTCCTTCCAGGGCTTCCGCTACGTGCGATTGGTAGAGTTTCCGCAGGGGGAGATCGACCTCAATTGCTTCCGTGCCGTGGTCGTGCATTCCGAAATGAAGCGCACGGGACAGTTCCGTTGCGGAAACGAAAAGATCAATCAACTCTATCACAATGTCGTATGGGGGCAGAAGAGTAATTATTTGGACGTTCCCACCGACTGCCCACAGCGAGACGAGCGTCTTGGCTGGACGGGAGATGCGCAGGTGTTCTGCCGCACCGCCGCCATCAACTTTGACGTAGAAAGATTCTTCCAAAAATGGCTTGGTGACATGGCACTGGAGCAAAGACCCAACGGCGGAATTCCGGAATTTATTCCCACCTGCCGCCCCATGAGCGATGAATTCAGATATGCTGCCGCATGGGCAGACGCTGCATGCGTGATCCCGTGGGAGATCTACCGTGCATACGGAAATGAAAAATTGCTTGCAAAGCACTATCCCATGATGCAAAAGTGGGTGGAATACATTCACAAAAAGGGACCCGAGGAATTTTTGTGGCTGGACGGTAACCATTACGGCGACTGGCTGGCAATGGACCACGGTGAGGACAGCTTTGTGGGTGCTACTTCTACCGACCTGATCGCAAGTGCGTATTATGCATACTCTACCTCGCTTCTGATCAAGGCAGGCAAGGTGCTGAAAAAGGATATGAGCGCATACGAGGCGTTGTATGCGAACGTGGTAAAGGCGTTCCGTACAAAATATCTTCCGAACGGAGAATTGGTACAGCACCCCGATTTGTTTGAGGGAGGACAAAAGAACCCGCCCAACGAAACGCAAACGGCGTACGCGCTGATCCTCTATTTTGATCTGTGTGAAGAAAAGGACCGTCAACGCTTTGCCGATCGCCTTGCCGAAATGATCCGCGAGAACGGAGGACTTATGACCACGGGATTTGTGGGCACACCGTATTTGCTGCACGTACTGAGCGATAACGGGCATCTTGACCTTGCATATTCGTTGCTCATGCAGGAAAAGACCCCCTCTTGGTTGTATTCGGTTACACACGGTGCTACCACTATGTGGGAGCATTGGAACAGCATCAAGGAGGACGGTAGCTTTTGGAGTACAAGAATGAACTCCTTTAACCACTACGCCTACGGTGCCGTGTACGATTGGATGTTTGGAAAGATGATTGGTATCGAGACCACCGAGCACGCCCCTGCCTACCGTGAGGTCACCATTGCACCGCACCCCGACCGTCGCTTGGGCTTTGCCGAGGCGTCGATCGATTCGCGCAACGGAATGATCCGCGTGCATTGGTACTATAAGGAGGACGTCGTTTACTACGAGGTCGAGATCCCCGCAGGCGTTACGGCTTATTTGACCCTGCCCTCGGGCTATACCGAGACCCTCAGCAGCGGAATTTATCACTTTGCGGAGTGATCAGTATTGAAAAAACGAGCGAGGCAGATGCGGTTGCATTTGCCTCGCTTTGATATTATTCAAAATCATCTGAGTAGCGCGTTTTTAAAAAGTGCTTTAAGACCTGAACGGCAAATGCCGCTTCTTCAATTTCAAAATCTTCGCCAAAGTGCGTCAAATTCAATTCCATGTTGTATATGCCGCGGTAGCCAACCTCGTCCAAGGCGTCAAATACGTCGTTCCAATCAATACATCCCGTCATAGGGATCTTATGCTGATCGGTCAGCGTATCGTTGTCGTTGAGGTGCAGGACGGAAATACGACTGCCGAGCATACGAATGACCTCTGCCGGTGTGGGATTACCAAAGCGCATGGCTTTGTTGGAGTGTCCCGTATCGATGCAAACGGACAGACGAGCGGCGTTATCTCCGTGTGCGGCGATGCGCTCGTAGGAGTTGAAAAACTCATCGGCGTTGCCGAAAAAGTCGCAGATCTTGTATTTGGGGGAGTCGCCAAAGGTCTCGGTGGCAATGCCGATGCCGTACTCCTTGGCGTACTTTAAAAGGTCGCAGAACCACCGAAAGTTCAGGTCGCGCATGACCTCGGCAGGGGTATCGGGACCCACCAAGCCGGTTGCCACGCTGTGTACCACACAAACGGGAGCTCCAAGAATTTGTGTTGCCAAACAATCCAGACGTGCGTTTTTTAAAACGGCACGGTTTTCTTCCTCGTCCAAGCGGTAACCGCGCAGGCGACCGTGTGTTTGAGAAATGATCAAGCCCAATTCGTCCGCTTTTTGCCGTATCTTTTGAAAATATGCGACGATTTGTTCCTCGGGCAGGGAATAGACCGAGGTGCTTTCACGATAGTCCCAATGGGGTGCGTTTGCGACGTTAAAATCAACGGCATCGGCTCCGATCTCCTTGGCAATTTCCAAGGCGCGGATATCGCCGTACTTTTTTTGAAGCTGTCCGAGCGAAATACCGACAAGTCTTTTCATCACGATGCTCCTTTTGTGTTACAGCAGGGAGGCGCGCAGCTCCTCGCCCGAGAGGGGAGAGAGGTAGGTGGGGGGAACGTCAAGGATCGTTTTGCATCCTACCGCGCCCTCGGCGTGCATACGGTGCGCCGCACGGGCACAAGCCACAATTACGCTGGCTGTGAATTCGGGATTGGAATCCAATTTGAGGTTGTATTCAATGAGGTGCGTGTTTTCTTCGTCCTTGCCGGTCTTGCCCGAGCGAATGACAAAGCCACCGTGCGGAATGCCGCTGTGGTCGCGCTTCATCTCCTCGGCGGTGATAAAGTGAACAACGGTATCGTAATCGGCAAAATAGTTGGGCATGGAGCGGATCTCGCTTGCGATGCGAGCTTGATCTGCCCCCTCCTTGGCAACCACAAAGCACTCACGCAAATGCTTTTGACGTGTGGTGAGGTCGGGGTTAGAGCCGCTTCTGACAGCATCCAACGCCTCGTCGATCGGAATGGTGTATTGCTTTGCATCCAAAACGCCCTCAATACGGCGAATGGCATCCGAGTGTCCTTGGCTGACGCCCTTGCCCCAAAACGTGTAGGTCTTTCCCGCAGGGAGGATCGCCTCGGCGTAAAGGCGGTTGATGGAGAACATACCGGGATCCCAACCGCAGGAGATCAGGGCAAGATTGCCGCCCTCGCGTGCCGCCGCGTCCACGTTTGCAAAGTGCTCGGGGATCTTTGCGTGCGTATCAAAGCTGTCGATCACCGTAAAGAGCTTTGCAAATTCGGGCGATTGCACGGGCAGGTCGGTTGCACTTCCGCCACA
>JAZQYE010000275.1:0-7147 GCA_045633385.1 Eubacteriales bacterium
GAGTCGGTGCAAAAGCGCACGCGACCACCTGCCGTGTTGCGGTACAGATAAAACACACCGGGACTCGTCGCCTCAGCAACGTCGTCGGGCAAACGCTTAAAATCCTCTTGGTTCTTGTAATCGTACAAACCGTAAACCTCAAAAGGTTCTTTTCTTACGTCGTAAAATACAATATCCGGTTCTCCGATCTTGCTTTCGATCTTCATATTTTGATCAATTTTTGCAATATCCATGACAAAATCTCCTTTGCTGAAATTGAGCTTTTTTATATTATAACACCGCAAGCGCCGCATTGCAATCCTTTTTTGATATTTTTCAAAAAACTATTGCACGAAACAAAAAAACATAGTATAATAATAGCAGATCAAATCGGGAGGCAGACATGGCAGATCAGGACTTGAACAGATTGCGACAAATTATGGAGGACAACGATACCGTTGTGCGACTGTACAGCGAATATATCAATAACCACCCCCGTTTTTTAGATGCCGAAATGGTAGAAAATTTGGCAAACGAGTGCAACGTACCCCGTCACAAGGCATTTTGCACGCTCCTTTGTGCCGCCTGCGGTCTTGACACCGTTGAAAATCGCGCACACCGCGCGTTGGAGCGCAACTACTTTATCCCGGGAATCAAGCGCTTGGAGCCTGCCGTTTACGTCAATGACGAATACGCAAAAGCCGTTACCTTCCCCTCTCTCACGCACGGCAAATGGGAGCTTTGCACGCACTCCTACGCCCCTTACGAGCCGTTTGTGCGCACGCATCCCGTATTGACCTCAGAGTTGCGCGAAATTCCGCAAATCGGTTATTTTGACACCGAATTCCCCTTTCCCGCCATTTTGGAAAACGGCATTGAATGGATGACCATTACCCCAAACGAGGTGGAAACGATGCGCGAGCCGATTGCAAATGCTCACGGCAAGGTTTTGACGCTCGGCTTGGGGCTTGGCTATTTTGCCTTTCACGCCTCTCAAAAAAAAGAGGTCACAAGCGTGACCGTTGTGGAGAAATCACAGGACGTGATCGATCTCTTTACCCGTTATCTGTTGCCGCAGTTCCCCAACCGAGACAAGCTGACTATCGTTTGTGCCGATGCGTTTGCATATATGGAGCACCAAATGCCGCAAGAAAAATTCGACTACGTCTTTGCCGATCTGTGGCACGATGCCTCCGACGGCTTGGAGATGTACCGCAGGCTCAAAGCGTTTGAGCACCTCTCCCCTACCACGGCATTTGATTATTGGATCGAGCCCTCGCTCCTCTCCTTACTGCGCACCGTCGTTTGGCGCAAATTGAACGCCCCGAACGCTCCCCTGCCGACGCACGGAATTGCGCCTGCCGTAATTTTGAGCAACGAATTTTTAAAAACGCTGAAATGATAAAAGCGATGAGCTGATGCCACGTGCATCGACTCATCGCTTTTTTGATCATTTTTGTGCCGCAACGGCGTTGCTTTTCTCCATAAACACCAGCATCAGGGTATAGAAAAGGAGCGGATAGGTGATAAAAAAGATCACGTCCAAAACGCAAAACGCCATCAGCGTAAAAATACAAAGTGCCAAAACGGTTTTGCAAAGGTTCGGCTTTTTTACGGTCAAGCGGATCGTATCGAACCGATGGTACAGATACGCCAAAAATCCAACTGCACCGCACGCGCCCAGCATTTGAATGAGGGTGTTATGGTAAAAATAGGGATAGACCTCGATCAACCAATCCTGCACGATGCCGGAATCGTAAAAGCCCGCGCCGAAAACAGGATGCGCCAAAAACTGACCGATACCTGTTTTCCAAAGCTCGAATCTGCCGTTGTCGCCAAGTCCGTTGAGGAATATCCCTTCGATCATAGGCATCAGCTTCCCCCACAAAACGATCACGCCGCACACGCCGCAAAGCACAATGGCAAGCGAGATGATACGGTTGATCTTTTTGTTCTTTCCGAAAAAGCTGACGAGCAGCATACACAGGGCAAGCGTAATTGCGCCAAAGAGCATGGCACCTCGGCTTTGCGAAAGGAGCACGCCCAAAAATTGCAACAGTCCTAAGCCGTAAAAGTGGTAGCCGCGGCGGTGATTTGCCGCAAAATAGAAGCAGGACGGCATTAAAAACGCCTGCATACCGCCAAGAGACGTCCACACAGCCCAACCGAGTACAACGCTCTCCTTAACGATGCCGCCGTCCGCAAACTCAACGTAGGTCAAATAAGCAAACATGAGCTGACATACGATCTGCAATCCTGCCAAAACGAGGCAAAACATAAAATACTCGATCGCAGAGCGCTCCGTGCGCACGTAGCGAGAAAACAGCCAATAAAGTCCCAACAAAACGGCGGGAAAGGACAGCGCAAACAGCAAATTTTGCACCGTATAATTGGGACTGAACGCGCCGTTTGCTACAAGGGCGACCGACAATGCCAAAAGCCCCCAAAATACCCCCTTGCAGGAAAAGGGATTTGCCTTGCCGCGGTTGCGGATAGCAAAGATCGCAATTCCAACGGCAATACAGCCAAAGCCGATTGCCAAAAAGGTCAGCGGCAGGGGTTGCAGGTAATGATCGCTGTACGAGGGCACGTTTGGCGAGTGCTCGGGCGTGACCAAAAAGATGGTATAGAGCACGGTGGGAATGGCAAAGCGCAGATCATCAGCCACAAGTGCACCGATCAAAAATCCAAGGGCAAGAATTTCAAAAAACAGGATCTCAAGCCCCGTGGAGTGCCCCGTAAACACGATCAGTGCGCAAAGGCAGGGGTACAGCTTACTTTGATAAAACGCGCGCAACGCATCAAATCGATTGTTCATTCTCTTCCCCCATCAAGATCTTTCGGTTTTCTTCAAACACTGCATCCAAGGCGTACTGCTTTAAATTGTTGTAGCAAACGCTCGTCGCACCGTAGCGTGCACCTCGTGCAAGGCGTTCGATCGCCGCACAAAAGGCATCCTCGTCTCCCACGGTGTAAAGCGTTGCGTCGGTGCCCTCGAGCAGATCGTTCTGCCCCTTGACATCGGTTGCAACAATGGGAAGCCCCGCATCCATCGCCTCCATCACGTTAAAGGGCAACCCCTCGGAAAGCGCCGCTGAAACGTACACGTCGGTCACGGCAAGATACGGCGTCACAGGCTCGCGGTTGCCTGCAAGCGTTACAAAATCGGCGGCGTGATACGCCTCGATCTCTTGTTCAAAAGCGGCTCTTTCCTTCCCCTCTCCCAACAGCAACAGGTGTATGGGAAGCCCCTCGCGGCGCAAGCGAGACACCGCACGGATCAAAAAGCCTTGATTTTTACGCTTACTCAATTCCCCCACAAAGGTACAAAGCAGCTCCTCATTGGGGGCAATGGAGTTGCGCAGGGTTTGGTCAAATGCGGCATTTGCACCAAGCTTTACGCCCATACCGTTGACAAAGGAGATCTTGCCAAGGCAGAGGCGATGCGCGGTCGCGATCTCAAGATCCTCGCGGTTCATCACAACGATCTCATCGGTCTGCTTTTTTACCAGCTTTTCACACAAAAGCAAAACCTTTTCGCTCTTGCCCGTGACCTTTGCCGAAAAGAGGTAGCCGTGAACCACGTTGACCACGTAAGGGCGATTCTTCATGCCGATCATTGCCGCGCGGATCAAAAACGCCGCCAGCGTGGTATGCACGATCACACGGTCAAAGCACTCTTGCTTTAAAATTTTGCGAATGTGCAAGATCTCACGCAAATTTCCAAGGCTGAAAAAGCTTTTGGCAAAGGAGATGGGAAAATCAATGCCATCCCCCTCGGTCGCCATCAGGCGCACGTCGTGCTCCTGCTTCAGCCATTGAACGTACGGCACGTGAAAGCGCCGCAGGTGCGATGCGGTGGACGCCGCATACAAAATTTTAAGTTGTTTCATCATTGTTCTCCGTCTCGTCGCTCACGCGCAAAACGCCCCAACCTGCACTTTGCTTTTCTGCCTCTCGCTTATCGCGCTGTGCGTATTTTTCGTGACGGTTGACCGCACGGAAGGGGGTCATGAGCAAAATGCGGATATCCTTCCAAAACGTCCAGTTTTCGATATAGTTGATATCCTCTTCGATACGCGCCTGAATGGAGGTATCGCCGCGCAAGCCCTTGATTTGTGCCTGACCCGTAATACCGGGGCGCAGGGTGTGCTTGAGCATATACAACGGGATCTCTTTTTTGAACTTTTCCACGTAAAACGGAACCTCGGGACGAGGGCCTACCAAGCTCATATCTCCCTTGAGCACGTTGAAGAACTGCGGCAGCTCGTCCAATGCAAATTTGCGGATGAACGCACCAAAGCGAGTCTTTCGCGGATCCTCCTCGGTGGACCAGCCCGTTTGCTGGCTATCGTTGACGCGCATGGAGCGGAATTTATACATGGTGAACTCGCGGTTTTGGCGTCCCACTCTCGTTTGCTTGAACAGGATGGGGCCGGGTGAGGACAGCTTTACGCCGATAGCGGTAAACAGCATCAGAGGAGAGGTTACAATGATCATGACCAGCGAGCCGACGATATCGACCGCGCGCTTGGTGATGCGGTTGAACACGTTATCCAAAGGCGTGCTGCGAATATCCAACAGCGGCAGGTTCCCCATCATGGAGATCTGTCGGGGGGATTTGAAGTAGCCGCAAATAGCGGGCACCACCATGACCTTAACGCAATTGTTGTTACAAACGCCGATGTAGCGTGTAATCAGCTTTTTGCGCACGGTATCCAACGCAATGATCACCTCGTCGGGGGTCTCCTCCTTCAACACGCGGTCAAGGTCGCCCGTTGTGCCAAGGTGCTTCAGTCCAAGCACGTTGAGGTTGCCCACGTAACCGATAACCTGATAACCGAATTGCGGATTGTCAAAGATCTCCTCCATATACTCGTCTGCCATTTCCTGACTGTCGGTTACAAGCAAAATGCGCTTCATGCTCTTTTTTTGAATGCGCATATAGTGCAGGATGGTGAGCATGGTGATCTTTTTGGAAGCAAGCAGAACAAAGCTGATGATGCTTGACCACAACAGCCATGCAAACAAAAAATCGCTTTGCTTGCCCTTGGTCAACAGAATGAGCAAAATGGTGGAAACGACGAAGATCTCAACGGTGACCAAAAAGATGTGGCTGATAAAAAACAGCGGCGTTTGCGTACGCATGGGAAGATAGACGTTGTGGTAATTGTACAGCATAGAAGCCACCAGACTGTACATTGAAATAATGACCCACATACGAAAAACGTCGATAGGTGTCCATGCAAATATAAACTTGATAACATGATAGCAAAGATAGCTGATGAGCAGATTGAGCATAAAGTCCAAAATCACGTCGGTGGTTTTGAGCACGTTTTGATAATCTTGCGTAATGCGTTGCTTCATGGAAAACTCCTTTTATAAAAAATACGGATCGCAAAAAATAACTATTCATTATATTTTATCATATTATCCTCCAAAATGCAAGCATTTTATAAAATTATCAATTTTTTAATAAAAAATATCAAAAAAAGACAGCATTCTTTTGCAAAAATGCTGTCTTTTGGGTTAGTTGATCAATTACTCTTCAAAGTCCATTTTGATCTGCGCGCCAAGATCCTTGCGGTGCTTTTCCATCAAGGATTGAATGCGCTTAACGGGATTGAGCAACGTGCTGATGGTAGCATCGTTGTTGAGCGTATCGATCAGGTATGCAACGTACTTGCACATATTGACCTCTACGTACCAAGGCTTGGTTGCAAGCTCGGGGCGGCGGTAGATGAGGTTGGTGGTAAATACCTTATCGAAGATGCCCTCCTTTGCGGCCTGGTCAAACTTATCAAAGCCATCGGTAAACAGACCAAAGGTTGCAAAGCAGAATACGCGGCTTGCGCCCTTTTCCTTAAGCTGCTTGCATACGTCGATCATAGATTCGCCGGAGGAGATCATATCGTCAACAACAACGGCGTCCTTGCCTTGCAGATCCTGACCCAAGTACTCGTGTGCCTCGATGGGGTTTCTGCCGTTGATGACAACGGAGTAGTTTCTTCTCTTATAGAACATACCGATATCAAGACCCAGCACCGAGCTGTAGTACATGCAACGGGACATTGCACCCTCGTCGGGAGAGATGATGACCATGTGATCCTTATCGATCTGTACGTCCGGAACAGCGCGAACCAATGCCTTGATCATTTGGTATGCGGGACGAACGTTATCAAAGCCGGAAAGCGGAATTGCGTTGTTGATACGGGAATCGTGTGCATCGAAGGTCAGGATGTTGGATACACCCATTCCAACCAGCTCCTGCAGCATCAGTGCGCAGTCCAAGGACTCACGGCTGGATCTCTTGTGCTGTCTGCCCTCGTAAAGCATGGGCATAATAACGGTCAATCTTCTTGCCTTACCCTCAATTGCCGCAATGATGCGCTTCAGGTCTGCATAGTGATCGTCGGGACTCATCGGAACGGTCATACCGTACATTTTGTAGGTCACACCATAGTTAAAGGTATCGCAAATGATGTAAACGTCCTTTCCGCGCATGGACTCGTGAATAATTCCCTTTGCCTCGCCGGAACCGAATCTGGGACATTTTGCTTCTACCAAAAAGCTCTTGTCGTTATCGCCGTGTCTGCGCCAATCCTTCAGGTAGTAGTCCACCTGATCAGCAAACGCGTCGCAACCGTTCATGCCAATGACACAAAGTTCTCCAAATTGATTGTCCTTCATAATAAAGCCTCCGTTTTTTTATTTTTTACGTTTATTTCCCCAATTCACGACGCCCCGCGCCGCGCTGACAGGTTATTTTTCGTCAGTAAGAGCACAAAATCGAGCAAACGCTTCGTCCCATACGGCACGTTCTGCCGTGGGCTCGTAGTATTTGCAAGCAAAGGAAGCGGCAACGATACGTCTTGCCTCCTTCAGATCCTTCGCTTCACCTGCCGCCATCATCTGCATCATCAAATTACCGATAGCGGTCGCCTCCTCCGGGCCTGCCGAAACGGGCATGCCGCAAGCATCGGCGGTCATTTGAGAGAGGAAGCCATCCTTGGTTCCGCCGCCCACCACGTAGAGCACACGGGGACGCAGAGCGGTGATCTTTTGAATGGATTCTGCCGTATAGCGATATTTGAGCGCAAGGCTCTCGTAAATGCAACGCACCACCTCGCCAACGCTTTCGGGGACGTGCTGGCCGGTACGTCGGCAG
>JAZQYE010000276.1:0-21119 GCA_045633385.1 Eubacteriales bacterium
CTTTTTGCTGTTTTTGAGGGTAACGATTGCCGTTTTGGTGGCGCTTGGCATAATCTGCTCCCCGTTTTGCTTGGTGCGCAAAATGCCGCTGTGGTTGAATATCGACAGATAATAGCCATCAGAACACTCATTGAGCAAATAATGAAAGCCGCCTTCCACGCGGCAAGGCAAAAGCTCGTGCAGCCGTTGCTCTACCTTGTCCGGTACGATACAGTTGGGATATTTCTCTTGAAAATCGGGCTCCCCCGTAAGATCGACCAAATAGCGATATTTTTGAAGCGCCGTTCCATCACCCTCGTTGAGCATATCCACCGCATCGGGAACGTTGGAATTGATCAGCACGCGCCCCTCGTTGCCCTGCATATCCACAGCGCTTTGAAAGATGGTTTTGGCGCCTTTTTTGGCACATACGCTCATGTGCAGCAACTCCCCCTCCAAGGGGTAACCGAACAAATGGTCCATACCGCCGCCACCGTAGCCATCCAACGTAAAGCAGGGGAGGCGGTTGGAGATCACCGCCGCAATGGGGGCAACCTTTTCGCCAAGGTCGGGGTATTTTTCCACAAAATCCAAAAAGTTCTTTTTGACTTTTCCATATTCGGAGAGTGCGAAGGTCTTGCCATCGCAAAAGGTGTTGTAGCCACCCCACTCCTCGCTCATCATTTCGGCCCCCGACAAATAAGCATACAGATGCGTGCGCCATTGGAGCGAGCGCGACGAGCCACCATTGACGCCACCCGCCGAAAAGGGGGCATCGACGCTTTCATCCGCTCCCCATTCGTTTTTACCGTTTTCAAAATACGCACAGGTGGTAAAGGGATCGCCGCCCCATGGCTCGTAATACGCGCCCAATTTGATACCGTTGGCACGGCAAACACCGCGCGCAAAGCAAAATTGCAGGCGCATATCGTAGGTCTGTGCCCCCACCTCAGGCATAATGACCTTGGCTCCGTTTGCCGCCTCAAAGGGATACATAGGGAAATAGGAGTCGCACGGAACGAGCGGATATTTTGCGGCGCGCCTTTTGTACATCTCGGTCGCGTTGCGGTAAAAGGCATCCAGCGTAAGCGGCTTTCCTGCATCTGCCATCTCCTTTGCCGTCATCGACTCCAAAAACAGGTGCGGAAAGGGAAATTTTTCAAATATCAGCTTGGTGATATGCTCCTCCGTCCACTCCTCGGCTGGCAATTCGCCAAGCTTTGCGCCCACGTCGTTTTTGTGATTGGAGAGCCACTCATGGAGCTGAAAGCCCAAGAACTTATCGCCAAGCAGCTCCCGATACGTACGGATCAGATCCTCGTCGTAGTCGTATTCGTGAATATAGCCACCACCCTGCAGTCGGTCAATGTACAAGGGGCACTTCTTTTCTTTGACGTACTCGTAAAGCTTGCCGCCCTTTTTGAGCACCTCGTTAAACAGCTTTTCCTTAGGCAACTCGATGGTTTGAGGGACACGAATACCAAAGTGTTGCTTGATCAACCCACTTTTTTCGTACTGCTCCCAAAGCTCCTCTACGTAACAGTGAAAATACGTAAACTCTCCCATTTGTTTCCTCCGTTTGAACTGTTATTTCATATCGACCTTCAGCCATACCGCGTCGGGCGTTTTGGATTTGACAAACACACGTGCCTTGCCGTAATGGAGCTTGACGTGCCACGGAGTCTCGACGCGCTTGCCGACCTTGACGTATCCCGACATGAGCGGTTCGGCATGCTCGCCGTAGCGGATCACGACCTTGACCTCGTTCGTGCCCTTTTGGAAGTTGGCGTAAAAGCGATAGGGGCGCACGCCCGTACGGGTCTGTCTGCCGTGCCATCTGACGTTTTCGCCGATCAGCTCCCCGTTCAAATAAACGCTTGCGCTTCCGCCAAGACGCTCAAATTCAATATACTCGAAGCCCTCGACGTCAGAGAGCGTTGTAACGAACTCCTTGGTGTAATTCTCGGGGAAGGAGTTAGTGTATCCCGCAATCAGCCGAAAATCCTCCTCGGTGCCCCCCGGAATGCGCTCGTATTTGATCCAATCCGTGCGGTAGCCGAGTGCATTCGCCTTTTTTTGCGGCACGGAGAAGATCTCGTTTCCGTTTTGGAAGGTTCTGATGAATACAGTCTTTTCCTCCATCGGCTTTTGCTCGTAATCCATGTTCGACGGGTCGCCGTTTCCAACACCGACAATACTGCCGTTCTCTGCGCTGATCTCCAGCTCGTTTGCGGCAAGGGGGCAGAATCTGCCGTCTGCATCGTAGGCATTGACCTCGTAGATCGCAACCTCGTCCTCATTTTTTGCATTCCACACAAGCGTGGTTTCAAGTGCGGTCGGCTCTTGTGAGGTTACAAGCTCGTCGTAAAGGGTCACGCCGTTGCGCTTGCCCTCGACCGAAAGCACGCCCGGCTCGAACGCAACTTGGAACAAGGGAGCGTCAAAGCGCTCGACCTTGCGCGTTTGCAGGGGCTTGCCATTGAGAGAGAGGGTGATCTCCTCGCAGTTGGTAAACACCGCCATGGTAACGACGTCGCCCATTTTGTGATTCCAATGCGGCGTGAGCTTTAACACCGGCTCGTCCGTCCACCACGCCTTGTAGTAATAGAAGGGCGGCTTTTCCATGCCACACAGATCAATGGTGCCAAAGCTGGAAGAAATATTGGAATAGTTAAACGGATTGGGCTCGCCGCGATAATCAAAGCCCGTCCACATAAAGCTGCCTGCCAGATAATCACGCGTCTCCGTATATTTGACCCACCACTTGGGCGTTGTGCCCCAAGGCATGGTGACGTTGCCCGTAGAATCCAAAAGTCTGCTGCCAAGATCGTTGACCGCGCCCCCACGGCTGAGCACGTAGCTGCTCTCCTCCGTACCGATGATAGGCTGCTCGGGGTGATCGAGGTGATAGGTGTCCATCCATTTTCCAAAATCGGTGCCGATCAGATAATTGACACCGCGGATCTCGGCGGCACCGTTTGCGCCGACAAAGTTACTACCGTTGTTGCCGCCGTAAGTAACGGGGCGCGTGGGATCAAGCTTTTTGGCGATGCGCGTTGCTTTTTCCATTAAGCGGAAGCTCCATTCGACGTTTTGCACCGAGAACTCCTCGTTGCCAAGCGACCAGATAAATACGCAAGGATGGTTGCGGTCGCGCTCGATCAGCGCAGTCAATTGACGGGTCGCCTCGGGGGACGTACCGAACATACGGGTCTCGTCCATCACGAGCATACCCAATTCGTCGCACGCATCAAGCAATGCGGGGGCGGGAGCATGATGTGCACAGCGGTACGCGTTGACACCCATCTCCTTAAGTCTCTTGATCTTATAATATTGCAGGTTATCGGGCAAGGCAATGCCAACGCCGCCAAAATCCTGATGCACGCAAGCACCACGAACCTTTTGGGGCTGACCGTTGAGCAAAAATCCGCGATCGGGATCAAAACCGACCGTGCGGATACCAAAGCGTTGCACGAACTGCTCCCCGTCCGCCTGCAAAGTGAGCGTATAGAGGTACGGCGTATCGACGCTCCACCATTTGGGAGCCTCCACCGTGAGCACGGCTTGCACACGTGTCTCGCCGTACGGGGGGAGAACTGCCTCGGTTTCGGCTTGCGCCACCGAGTTGCCGTCGGCATCCGTTACTGTCCAAGCAATGCTTTTTTGCACCTCGACGGGCGTATCGTTGACCAAAACGGCAGATGCATCTACCCGACCGTTCAGATCGGTCTTGACTACGGTTTGATCGTGTTGGAAGTACACGGGCTCACCGATCAGCAGATTAACGTTTCGGTAAATGCCGGCACCCTCGTACCACCAGCCCTCTGCCTGCTCGCTGTCAACGCGCACGGCAATGGAGTTATCCTCACCGTTGACCAAGTGATCGGTGATCTCGATGACAAAGCCGGTATATCCGCTGGTGTGGCGATCCATATACGCGCCGTTTACCCAAACGACCGCATCACGAAAAACGCCCTCAAGCTCCAGGAACACGCGCTTGCCGACCCATTCGGGTGCAATGGTGAACTGCTTGCGATACCAACCGACGTTGTACACCGTTTCGACCTTGGAGCGTCTCTCCTCCATAAAGCGGTGATACTGCGTGTTGGGATATCCACCCGCCATTGGGTTTGCAAGCGGATCCTTTTGCAGCATGAGCGACCAATCGTGTGGCAGATCGACACGATGCCAATTGTTGTGGTCATAAAACCGCGCGGCAGCCCCCGCCGCGTCGCTGTATTTTTCAAAGCCGAATGCGTTGAACGCATCCAGATCGTTTTCAAACGTAAAATTCCAATCCTTGTTAAAATTGATCTTCTTCATTTTTACCTCCCCTTGCCCTCGGAAAGCCGAATTTTTATTCATTATATCACAAAACACTCCGTTTTTCAAGCAATATCGGCAATTCAAAAGGAGATTTTTGCATACGGGGTAGGCAAAAAAGCAAAAAAAGAGTAAGGTGAACACCTTACCCTTTTTCATCTTTACAAGATCAATTCCATACCGATCTTTTGCGGTACAAGTCCGCAGGACTCGTAAAAGCGGAGCGCGGAGGGGTTACAGCTCCACACGTTGAGGGTCAGATTGTAACAACCGCTCTCACGTGCCAGCTTGACCGCCGCCTCGTACAGCTCCTTGCCAATGTGCTTGCCGCGCAACGCCTCGTCCACGCAAAGGTCGTCAACGTACAAGGTCTTGACGTCGGTGAGCACCGAATGGTTGATATGCTGTTGATAAATACAGAAGCAATACCCCATGACCTCATCGTTTTCATCGACCGCCACAAGGATCGGGCGGTTCTCATCGCGCAACAGCTCGCGCAGCTCCTCGTCGGAGTACTTTTTGCCCACGCCAAAAATATCGGGTCTGCCGTTGTGGTGCACGAGACAGACCTGCTCTAACAGGTCTCCCATTTTGGGAATATCCTTTTCTATCGCCTTGCGTATCATACTCTAACTCCCTACTTTTTATCAAACAATGCTCTGCGACGGGTGGAATGGCGCATCATGTCACGCATACCATCCACATCCTCTTCCTTGAGCATGGTCTTCAGCTCGTTGAACTTTTTGATAAACAGATCCATTTGGTCAAGTAAAATATCCTTGTTAGCAACAAAGAGTTCGCTCCACATCAAGTCGTTGATTCGTGCGATACGGGTCAGGTCACGGAAGGAGTCTCCCGTAAACTTTTCCATATTCTCCTTATCGTTGCAGGTCATCAACGTAATGGCGCTGATGTGAAAGCCGGAGCGCTTGAGCACCTTGGCGTAGCTGCCGCCCAAAAGTCCCAAGCCTACGATCAATATTTTTTGCTGACGTCTACAATCATGATAACGTTACCTCTGCCCCCAATCGCTTGATGTCCGCAAAAAAGCCGGGGTAGCTCTTTTTGACGGCTTGCGCACCCTCGATCGCACCGCCCGTTTGCGACAGAATGACGGCGAGCGCCATAACGATACGGTGGTCGTTGTGACCGTCCAGCACCTTTGATCGGTAGCAAAGCGTTTGCTTGGGTACGGTGATGGAATTTTCGCCAAAGATCAAGCCGCCGCCAAGCCTTTCAAACTCCTCGTGCATTGCCGCACCGCGGTCGCTCTCCTTGGCTTTGAGTCGATCCGTACCCGTAAAGGTCGCGCCGTTTTTAAGGGCGGCGAGCGCAAAGAGCACGGGACCGAGGTCGGGGCAATCGGAAATATCGAGCGTGGGGGTGCCGCGCTCAAGACGGTCGAAATAATCGACGTAAACTCTGTCGCCCTGCAAGCTGTTAGGGTTTAAATTTTCAATTTGAATATGAGAACCGATGCGATTGAATGCATCCAAAAAAGCGGCGTTGGAGTAATCCCCCTCGATCTTACCCGAAAAAGCGTGCTTTTCGGATGGCTTGATCGAAATGGTGTACGCATCGGCAAACGCCACGTCCGCACCAAAGCAACGAAGTGCCGAGATCGTCAGATCGATATACGATCGGCTCTCAAACGGCGGCAGGACGCGAATGGTGGAATCCTTACCCAGATACACCAATGCAAGCATCATACCCGTAATAAATTGACTGCTGACGTCACCGCGCAAAACGTAATCGCCGTGGCGCAAATTTCCGCACAGCACGACCTCGTTCTTTCCCTTTTGCAGCATAAAGCCGTTGTTGCGGCAAAGCGCCTCGTAAACGTCGAGTGGTCGCTCCAGCAGGCGTTCACTGCCACGCAGGGTCACCTCTTTGCCGAGGCAGAGCGCAAGCGGAATAAAAAACCGAAGCGTGCTCCCACTTTCGCGGCACTCCAACACGGGGCGCTCGACCTGCATAAAGCCCTGCGGATCGATATGCACCGTGTCACCATCGATAGTGATGCGCGCGCCAAGTGCCTCCAAGCAATCGATGCTTGCCAAAATATCCTCGCTGTAATCAACGCCCGTCAGTTTGCACGCCTTGCCCGAGAGTGCCGCCCCGATCAGGTATCGGTGCGCCAAGCTCTTAGAGGGAGGCGCGTTGACCGTTCCGTACAGCTTGCACGGTTGAAAGGTTACTTTCATTTATCTTCCCTCGGTTAAAAAATCGATCGCTTCCAAATATCCGTCGGTGCCGTGTCCCGTAACGGTCTTGACGCAGGCAAGACGAACGTAGCTGATCTGTCGGAACTCCTCCCGCTCCTCCACGCGTGAGATATGCACCTCGACGGTGGGGATACCGACGGCCTTGACTGCATCCAAAATGGCAATACTGGTATGCGTATAAGCACCCGGATTGATAACGATGCCGTCGGCGTTTTGATACGCCGCTTGGATGCGATCGACCAGATCGCCCTCGTGGTTGGATTGGTACAGCTCGACCGCAATGCCCTTTTGATCGCAATGGCGTTGGATCTTTGCCACAAGGTCGGCATAGGTCTCCCTGCCATAGTGGTCGGGCTCGCGGATGCCGAGCATATTCAAATTTGGCCCGTTGATGACAAGTATCTTCACAGCTCCTGCTCCATTCGCTTTGTTAAAATAAATTCCGCCTCTGCCTCGGGCGTACCCAAGTCGGGCACGGTCACGTCGGCAACGGAGGTGTAAATGCTCATTCTTTCGTGGTACAGCCGCTCCAGCTTCTCACGCGTGTCGGAGAGTGGACGGTCAACGGTCGCACACAGCCGCGTGAGCGGCGCGTTTAAAAAGAAGAGTCTGCCGTTGCGCTTGAGCAGGCGCACGTTCTCCTCGCGCAAGACCGCTCCGCCACCCGTTGAGATGATGCGACAGCTCTGTGCCGACACCTCCCGAATGACCTCGGTCTCAAGATCGCGGAAAAACCGCTCGCCCTCGCGCTCGATAAGCTCCCTGATCGTGCAGCCGCAACGGCGTTCGATCTCGGCATCGGTATCGACAAATTGGTATTCGCTGATATTGAGCAGTTGACCGACCGTGCTCTTTCCGCTCCCCGGCATACCGATGAGAACAACGTTCTCCTTGGCTCCGAAGACCGATGCGAATACGCCGCCGGCAACCTCTTTGTCAATGCTGACGTTTAAAAACCTTTCTACCGCCGCAACAGCCTGCATCACAAGCATATACAAGCCGCCCTCTGCCTTGACGCCCTTTGTCTTGGCATCCAGCACGAGGTTGGTGCGCAAGGGATTATACACCGCGTCGATCACGCCCTCCAAGCGCTCAAACGCATACACGTCTATAGGCTTGGACTCGCAATCGGGGTACATCCCCAACGGCGTTGTGTTGATGATGATCTGCGCATCGGCGTGAAGCGTAACGGCATCCTCGTAGGAGATATACGCCTCGCTCTTGCTTCGGCTGACCGTTAAGACCTGCGAAGCACCCATATCGGCGGCAATGATGCGCGCCGTTTTGCCGGTACCGCCCGTGCCGAGCACCAGCACCTTTTTACCGCGCAGATCCAAGCCAACACGCTCGATCAGCGCACGCATTCCAAAATAATCGGTATTGTAGCCATACAGCTTGCCGTTTTGCCGAACGATGGTGTTGACCGCTCCGATGCGCTGTGCAACGTCGCTGACAACGTCCAGATACGGAATAACGGTCTCTTTGTACGGAATGGTGACGTTGATGGCTTCAAAATCCCTTTTTTCAAAAAAGGACGGGATATCCCCCTCGTCAAGCTCGATCAGCTCGTATTCGTAATCGGCAAGACGTGCGTGGATCTCCTTGGAAAAGCTGTGTGTCAGTTTTTTTCCGATACATCCGTACTTTTTCATGCCTGCAACCCTTCCAACACCTGTTTTGCCTCGCGTATCACGTCCGCGCACTTGACCGTCTTCATTTCAAAGCACCCAACGTCTGGTACAACGGTCACGGTCACGGTGTCGCCGTCCGCTTTTTTGTCGTGGAACGCCGCGTCGGCAATTTTTGCCCAATCGTATGCAAGCGTGCGATAAAGACCGCACTTTTTCAGTACCTCGATCACGCGCGGACGGATCTTTTCGCCGCACATAGGAATCATTCCAAGTGCCACGCACTCGCCGTGATACAGCTCGCGCATGCCCTCACTGCTCTCGATACCGTGCCCTACGGTATGCCCGAAGTTGAGGATCTTGCGCAAGCCCGACTCCTTTTCATCTTGCTCGACCACGCTTTTTTTGACGTTGAGCGCCCGAATGATGATCTCGTCAAGGTGCTCCTCGATGCTCTTGGTTTCAAAAATATCAAACAGCACGGGATCGAAGGTCAGCGACGTTTTGACCGCCTCGGCAAGGCCGTTTGAGATCTGCCTTGCGGGAAGCGTACGCAAAAGTTCGGGATCGATCAGCACCCGACGGGGCTGATAAAACGCACCTACGACGTTTTTGACGCCCCTAAAATTGATGGCGGCCTTGCCACCGATGGAAGAATCGATCTGCGAGAGCAACGTGGTGGGAATATTGTAAAAATCCACGCCACGCATATATGCGGATGCCGCAAAGCCTGCAAGATCGCCTACCACGCCGCCACCAACGGCGACTACGCAATCCTTGCGCGAAAAGCCGTTTTCGAGCATGGCGGCAAGCAAACGCTCAAGCCCTGCCATGCTTTTGGAGGATTCCCCCGCCTCAACGGTGCAAATAACCGCCTGCTTGCATTGCGCGGCAAGTGTCTGCGCGTACTGTGCGGGAACGCCCGAATCGGTGACCACCAGCACGCGTCTGTTCAAATTCAAATATTGATTGGCACGGGCGAGGATACCGCGCTCTACGAAGATCTCGTAGCTGTTCTCGCCCAAATTCATATCGATCGTCATGCCTTTCACCCTATATCTCGGTATGCGGTGCAAATCTGCCCGCTACTTTGAGCCGATCGCATACCTTGTTTAATTCCTCGATCATCTTGGCACCGTTTTCGGTATCGGTGCTGCCGTCGATCTCAACGTAGAAATAATACTGCCAGGAATGCTTTTTCATGGGTCTGCTGCGCAGTGCCGTCATGCTGTAGCCGTACTGACCGATGATGCCGATGGCATTGGCAAGCGAGCCTGCCTCGTGCTTAACACCAAACATCAATACCGTGCTGGTGAGCGCGGGAGAGGTCGCCTTGACCTTGGAGAGCACCGCAAAGCGCGTGGTGTTCTCGCCGCTTTTGTTGACGTTCGCCTCAATGACCTTCAGCCCGTAGATCTCTGCGGTCTCTGCACTTGCAATGGCACCAAGGCTCTTATCCTTTGCCTCGGCAACCGTTTTGGCGGCGAGCGCCGTATTGTTTGCCTCCTCTGTTGCAAAGCCGCGCATTTGAATGTAATCGTGGCATTGGCTGAGTGCCTGCGGGTGGCTCGTCACCTTTTTGACGTCCTCAACAGTTGCGTTGGGAAGACCGAGCAGGTTTTGATGGATCTCCAACTCGTAGATGCCGTTGATGAACAGATTGCCCGAAAAGATCAGATCGATGGTCTGCCCTACCTCGCCTGCATAGCTGTTTTCGATGGGAAGCACCGCTACGTCGCAATTGCCGCACACGACCGCGTCGTACGCCGCCTTGAAGTCACCGTAGGACACGCGGTTTGCCTGTGGAAAGATCCTGCCTGCCGCAATATGCGCAAAGGCACCCTCCACACCGCTGTACGCGACCTTCAAGCCGCCCTGCAAACGGTATTGATAGGCGCGGGAGACCGACATCACGTGCTTTAAATAATCGATATAATAACTCTTTAAGACTGCATCCTCCATACGGGCGGCATTGGCTTCGATCACCGCATCCTCTCTTTTTTGATCGAGGATCGGCAAGCCGAGCTCCTTTTTATACGCATACACCGCTTCAACGGCTCTCATGCGCCGCTCGAACAGCTCTGCCATTTGTGCATCTACCTCGTTGATGATCTTACGAGCCTCATCCAACTTGTTTGCCATCTCAACTCATCCTTTTATCAAACTTTTATGAAAGCTTATCTGCAATATCGAGGATCAATTTCTCGGTCTTTTCCCAGCCGAGACAGGGGTCGGTGATCGATTTACCGAATACGTGCTCACCAACGCTTTGTGCGCCGTCCTCCAAATAACTCTCTATCATCAATCCCTTTACAAGGCTCTTGATGTCGGCGTTTTGGTTGCGGCTGTGCACGATATCCTTTGCAATACGCACCTGCTCCAGATACTTTTTGCCGGAGTTGTTGTGGTTGGTATCGACGATGACCGAGGGGTTGACCAGAACGGACTTTTCGTACAGCTCCCTGACGCGAAGCAGATCCTCGTAGTGATAGTTGGAAACGCTTCTGCCTGCGTAGTCAACGTAGCCGCGCAGGATCGCGTGTGCGTAGGGGTTGCCGTCGCTGGTGACCTCCCAGCCGCGATAAAGAAAGGTGTGGCTGGACTGCGCCGCCACGATGGAGTTCATCATGACGCTCAAGTCTCCGCCCGTGGGGTTCTTCATACCAACGGGGGCATCGATGCCGCTTGCGGTCAAGCGATGCTGTTGGTTTTCGACCGAGCGCGCACCGACCGCCACGTAGGAGAGCAGGTCGGAGAGATAACGGTAGTTTTCGGGATAGAGCATTTCATCAGCGCAGGAAAAATCGTAGTCGCGCAAAGCCGCCAGGTGCAATTCACGAATGGCGACGATCCCCTTATACATATCGGGGTTTGCATCGGGATCCGGCTGATGGAGCATACCCTTGTACCCCTGCCCCGTGGTTCTGGGCTTGTTGGTATAGATACGCGGAATGATGATGATCTTGTCGGACACCTGCTCTTCGATCCTGCGCAGTCTGGAAATGTACTCCAGAACGGGCTCGCTATGGTCTGCCGAGCATGGGCCGATGACCAGAATAAATTTATCGGATCTGCCGTCGAATACGGCACGAATGCTTTCGTCACGTGCAGTCTTGACCTCTTCCATACGCGCGGTCAGGGCATATTCCTTTTTTACCTCTTGGGGAATGGGAAGCTTTCTATGGAAATTCATAGACATGGTACTGATACCTTCTTTCGAAAGAATGGTTTTGCGATTGGCGATGGGTTTATAAGAAAAACGCTCATACCCCCACCGCCATATTTACAGATAGAATATATTAAGATCAAAGCTTGTTGATATCGGCTTCGGTGATCATTTTGAAGCCTGCACTCGTCAGTACGCTTTCCGCTACGGCGTTATCCTCTACGCGAAGAACGACGTACGCGTGCTTTTCGGTGCGTGCCATAAAGGCATACAGATATTCAACGTTGATGTTTGCCTTATCGAGCACGTCAAGCGCCTCGGTCAGTTTTCCGGGCTCGTCGCCGATCTTGACACCCACAACGTCAATGACCTTGATCAGGTATCCGTTTTCGGCAAGCACCTGCTCGGCTGCTTTTTCATCGTTTACAATCAAGCGCAAAATACCGAAATCCTGCGTTTCGGCAATGGAAAGCGCTCTTAAATTGATGTTGTTTTTGGCAAGGATCTCCGTTACGGAAACCACCGTACCCTTTTGGTTTTGAATAAAAACGGTTAATTGCTTAATTGCCATGGTCTCAATCTCCTTTCAAGCTCAAATCAGCTTACGCTTATCAACGACGCGAACAGCCTTGCCTTCGCTTCTTGCAATGGTCTTGGGGGGAACCAGATGCACCGTGGGATTAATGCCCAGCATGGTCTTCATGGCGTTGGAAAGCGATTTTTCCATTGCCAGCACCTCGCTGACCTTATCGGTAAATCTTTCGGGAGTCATTTCGACGTTGACATCGAAGGTATCGTTGTTCTTCACGCGGTCAACGACGATCTGATAGTTGGGCTCATACCCTTCGTTGAGCAGAACGGTCTCGATCTGACTGGGGAATACGTTGACACCGCGAATGATGAGCATATCGTCGGTTCTGCCCATGGGCTTTGCCATTTTGATGAGCGTACGGCCGCAGGAGCACTTTTTACGGGAGAGCACGCAGATGTCGCGCGTGCGGTAACGAAGCAGGGGGAACGCCTCCTTATCAAGAGAGGTGAACACCAATTCACCCTTGCTGCCCTCGGGAAGCACCTCGCCCGTTTCGGGATCGATGATCTCGGCAAAGAAGTGGTCCTCGTTGACGTGCATACCGCTCTGCTCCGAGCACTCGAAGGCTACGCCGGGGCCGGAGGTCTCGGTCAAGCCGTAAATATCGTACGCCTTGATACCGAGCGTTTTTTCAATACCCTGACGCATCTCCTCGGTCCAAGGCTCTGCCCCGAAAATACCTGCCTTGAGCGGAATATCCTCGGGCTTGTAGCCCAGCTCCTTGAGCGATTCGCCAATGTACGCCGCATAAGAGGGGGTGCAGCAAAGAATGGTTGCGCCCAGGTCAGTCATAAATTGGATCTGGCGCTCGGTGTTACCGGAAGAAAGCGGAAGCGTAAGGCAACCGACCTTGTGAGAGCCGCCGTTGAGTCCGGCGCCGCCGGTAAACAAGCCGTAGCCGTAAGCCACCTGGCATACGTCCTTTTTTGTGCCGCCGACTGCAATGATGGCACGTGCACAGCAATCCTCCCACAAATCAATATCCTTTTGCGTATAGAAAGCAACCACGCGACGACCCGTTGTACCGGAGGTGGAATGAATGCGAACGCAATCCTCCAACGGCTTTGCCAAAAGCCCGTAAGGATATGCCTCGCGCAGATCCGCCTTGCTCAAAAACGGGAGCTTGTGAAGATCGTCAATACTTTGAATATCGTCAGGCGTCACACCCTTTTTATCCATCAGATCGCGGTAGTAGGGTACGTTCTCGTAAACGTGCTTGACCTGCTTGACGAGCTTTTCGGATTGCAGCTTTTTCATTTCTTCAAGCGGCATGGTTTCAATTTCTTTTTGGAAGTAATTTTGCTGTTCCATTGGTTTTGATCCTTTCTGCTTTGAGCGGTGGCTCGATTTGATTCTTGGAATGAAAAGGATGAAAAAAACAAAATCGCCCTCTGCATTCCGACGAAGAATACAGAGGACGAGAAATAACAATCCCGTGGTACCACCTCAGTTCGCCACTGCCTCGCGACAGCGACCTTTTCAGGTACTAACATACCTTAGTTCTGTGACGGGAACACCCGTTGCATCCTACTACGGAACCATCCGATTCAGCGCACTGCTAACAGAATGAATTCGAGAAGGACGCCCCCTTTGCCTCGCACCAACCGGCAACTCTCTCCAGGTTCTTTCCAACCTACTGGTTTCTGCTCTCCGCATTTGTGTAGTCATTATATCACCCTTGTTTGCTTCTGTCAAGGGGTTTTGTAAAAAAATATTCACTTTTTTTGCTTTTTTTCATATTTTTTCGTTTTTTTGAAAAAACACTTGACAAACGGCAAAGTGTATGTTATAATGGTTCATCATAAACGCGACGATGCGGAATAGTATGCAAAATATTCACTGTCAGAGAGTTGCCGGTTGGTGCGAGGCATCAGTAAGGTTTTGTTGAACTCACCGTTGAGCGGTTGTCATGAACGAAGGTTCAAAGTAGTGACAAACGGGAACTCCCGTAACAGAGTCAAGATGTGTTTGCATCGAAAGGGCATCCCACAGGGATGAAAAAGAGTGGTACCGCGGAAACATCGTTACGGGCGTTTTCGTCTCTTTGCATCAACAAAGAGATGAGAGCGTTTTTTTGTTGGTACAATCTTATTTTTCTTTTGAAACATGAAAGGAGCTTTCAAAAAATGAGAAAAATCAACGTTTCAGACATCACCCTCAAAAAGCTTTCGGAGGATCGTGCAGTATCGCTGTTGTTCCGTGAAAAATCCGCTATTGCCAATTGTGCAGACCGTCTCGGTGCAGATTGCATCGAGCTCCCTCCCGTAAAAAACGTACGCGAGGATTCCATTATATATAAGACCATTGCCAAAAACGTACAAAACGCGGCTTTGGCTGTTGCCGTTGGATTTTGCGCCGACGAGGTCGCCGCGGCTTGGGAGTGCGTAAAGGATGCAAAATCCCCCCGCCTGCAGGTAGAGCTCCCCGTCTCCACCATTCAAATGGAATACACCTACCACGTCAAGCAATCTAAAATGGTAGAAAAGATCGGTGAGTTGGTTGCCGCCGCAAAGGCTCTTTGCGCTGACGTTGAGTTCTCCGCGCTGGATGCGACCAGAGCAGACGAGGATTTTCTCATCGCCGCAGTCAAGGAGGCAGAGGCAAAGGGTGCCGGCATGATCACCGTTTGCGATAACGCAGGCGTTTCTACCCCCGCGCAGATCGCAGAGCTGGTAGCCAAGGTAAAGTCCGCCGTTTCCGTTCCCGTTTACGTTCAGGTCTCCGACCGCATCAGCATGGCGGTGGCTTCGGCATTCTCCGCAATTGCAAGCGGTGCCGACGGACTCAAGTGCGCCATGGCAGGCAAGGACGTTCTTTTGACGGGTGAGATCTGTGATGCGATAAGTGCTTGCGGCGCACAGATCGATGCCGAGCTCTCCCTCAACCGCACCAACATTCACGCAAGCATTGAGGATATGGTATCCAACATTCACCGCGACACCTATCAGGCAGAAAACGAGGTCAGCGATAAGAAAAAGATCTTGTTGGATTCCGACTCCACCGTAGCGCAGGTCGCCGAGGCGGCAACCGTATTGGGCTACGATCTTTCCGACTCGGATATCGGAAACGTCTATAAGGCTCTTGCACAGGTGTGCGAGAAGAAGGGTGCCGTTGGTGCAAAGGAGTTTGAGGCTCTGATCGCAAGCTCTGCAATGCAAGCCCCCTCCACCTACCACTTTGAAACCTATACCACCACCAGCAGTAATATTTCCAGCGCCATGACCCAGATCGTTTTGACCAACAACGGCGAGACCATTTGCGGTGTCAGCGCAGGTGACGGTCCCATCGACTCCGCATTCCGCGCCATCGAGCAGTGCATCGGCCACCACTACGAGCTTGACGACTATCAGGTACAATCGGTAACCGAGGGTAAGGAGGCTTTGGGCTCCGCGCTCGTCAGACTCCGCGTCGGCGGCAAGCTGTACTCCGGCAACGGCACCTCCACCGATATTATTGCGGCAAGCATCAGAGCGTATATCAACGCGCTCAATAAGATCGTGTTCGAGGAGGCATAATAATAGAATGAAGATCGTTTTTTCCACCAAAAACGTAAGTCGCGCTTCCTTTCTCGATACCTGCCGCTTTGCCTACGAATACGGCTTTGAGGGCTTTGAGATCTATGACGCCATCAACGAAAGAAGCGCACATTACGACAGCATTTTAAGGAGAGATCGCATTGCCGATGCCAAGCGCAAGCTGGTCAACCGCAATTTGTCGGTTTCGGCTCTGCGTATGCCATCCCCCATTGAAAGCGAGGAGTGCTCTGCCGAGCTGATCCAAAAATACGTGGATATGGCGGCGGCATCCGGCATTGAAAACGTCATCGTTCGCATCGAGAATGCGGTAGGCTTTGACGTGTTGGACGCAAAGCTCTCGGCGGCGATCAAGCGTGCCGAAGCCAACGACGTCAGCCTGCTGTTTGAAACGGTTGGTCACCTTGCCCACACCGAAAACGTCATTGCCATTATCAATCACTTTGCCTCGGCCGTTGTAGGCGCATCGTGGAACGTCAGAGGAACCTACTTTGACGCAGGCGAGAGCGCAGAGACCACCATTAAGAATTTGGGCGCGTATATCAAGTACGTCCGCTTGGGAGATATGAAGGGCGGCAAGACCGTTTTGATCGGCGAAGGTGACCTTGACGTCAAAAAGCTGCTCAACGCGCTCTCCTCCCTCAATTTTGAAGGCTTTATTTGCGCAGCCTGGAATGAGGAGATCAGCGATGCCGACATCGTGCTGACTCACTTTACCAACTATATCTCCGCTTTGGGTCGTGAGAAAAAGACCTTTGAGCACACCTATTACAATCGCGCAAAGACCGGCACCTTTGTTTGGAAGAAGTACGACGTTATTGACGCGACCTTTGCCGACGTGCTGGACACCATGGCGGAAAAGTACCCCGACCAATACGCATTCAAGTACCCCACACTCGATTATACCAGAACCTACGAGCAATTTCGTCGTGACGTTGACGAATGCGCCGCCGCCCTGATCTCCCTGGGCGTAAAGGCGGGCGACCACGTTGCGGTTTGGGCTACCAACGTACCGCAATGGTTCATCACCTTTTGGGCTACCACCAAGATCGGTGCAGTTCTCGTTACCGTCAACACGGCGTACAAGATCCACGAGATCGAATATCTGTTAAAGCAATCCGACACCCACACGCTTGTGATGGTGGAGTATTGCAAGGACATCAACTACAAGGAAATTATTGAGGAGCTTTGCCCCGAGCTCAAAACGCTCACCCCCGGCAACCCTCTGTACTCCAAAAATCTGCCCTTTTTGCGCAACGTCGTAACCGTTGGCTTTGATATGGACGGTTGCCTGACCTGGGAGCAGATGCTCTCCCGTTCCTCTCTCGTTCCGCGCGAGGAGGTTCGCAGACGCGCTTCCCTCGTCAAGCCCGACGACGTTTGCAATATGCAATACACCTCGGGTACTACGGGCTTCCCCAAGGGCGTTATGCTCACCCACCGCAACATCGTCAACAACGGTAAGACCATCGGTGACAGAATGGATCTCTCCACCGCAGACCGTATGATGATCCAGGTTCCCATGTTCCACTGCTTTGGAATGGTGCTCTCCATGACCTCCATGATGACGCACGGCGGCACGCTCTGCCCCATTCCCTATTTCTCCCCCAAGTCCTCGCTGGCTTGCGTAAACGACGAGCACATCACCTGCTTTAACGGTGTGCCCACCATGTTTATTGCAATGTTCAGCCACCCCGACTTTGCTAAGACCGACTTCTCGTATATGAGAACGGGTATTATGGCAGGCGCAAACTGCCCCGCAGACCTAATGCGCCGCGCGTCGGTGGAAATGAATATGCGTGAGATCATTTCGGTTTACGGACAGACCGAGGCGTCCCCCGGATGCACCATGGGCGAGGTCAACGAAGATCTTGACCACCGCGTGGAAACGGTTGGAAGTGCCTTCCCCGGTGTGGAATGCAAGATCATCGACCCCGAAACAGGCTTGGAGCTCCCCGACGGTGAGAGCGGCGAGTTCGTAGCCCGCGGCTTTAACATTATGAAGGGCTACTACAAGATGCCCGAGGCAACTGCGCAGGCGATCGATGCCGACGGCTGGCTCCACTCGGGTGACATTTGCATGAGAACCCCAGACGGCTACTACAAGGTCACGGGACGACTCAAGGATATGATCATTCGCGGCGGCGAAAACCTCTACCCCCGTGAGATCGAGGAGTTCTATTTGACCAACCCCAAGGTTCGTGACGTGCAGGTCGTTGGCGTGCCCGACGAGCGTTACGGCGAGGAGTGCTGTGCTTGGGTGATCCTGCACAAGGGCGAGACCGCTGACGAAAACGAGATGAAAGAGTTTGGTAACGCCTCGATCGCAAGACACAAGGTGCCCAGATACTTCTTGTTTGTAAACGAATTCCCGATGAACGCCGCAGGAAAGATCTTGAAGTACAAGATGCGCGACGAGTCGGCTGAAATTTTGGGTCTGAAAAAATAATACGGCACCTAATGGTGAAAAAGCTTTTTTCAAAAAAATCAAAAAAATTTGCAAAAAGGTATTGACAACGCCGTTGTTTAGTGCTATAATGTGTAAAAATTTGAATATCACAAAAAACGACTGTGATGAAGAGGGTCGGAGCGCAAGGCTTGCAGAGAGTTGTCGGTTGGTGCGAGACAATAACGGAGCACTCCGTATGACCTATCACTTCTGAGTCGAAGGACCGAAAGGCAAACGCTTAGTAGACTCCTTCCGTATTGCTGCGTAAAGGCAAAGGGCTTGTTAGAGCCCGGAAAGTGACGGAATTTTATTTCCGTAATTTGAGTGGTACCGCGGGTTGTAAACTCGTCTCAAAAATCTTCTTTTGAGACGAGTTTTTTGTTTTATTCAAATGAGTAACCATTACCGAAAAGTCAAGGATGAAAGGGGTACAAAAAATGGATTACAGTTTGAAAGAAGTCGCAGGCAGAATCAAGGACTTGCGCGTGGCTAAGGGTTATACGCCCGAGGAGCTTGCAAAGCTGACGGGTGTATCGGTTGAGGATTATATGCTCTTGGAAAAGGGCGAGACCGATTTTAGCTTTACCTTTATTTATAAATGCGCAAAGGCTTGCGGCGTTGAGGTGGTCGATCTGTTGGAGGGTAGAAGCACCACGCTGACCTCCTTTGCCATTACCAGACGCGGCGAAGGCTTGAAGATCTTAAAGCAACACGGCGTAGAGTACAACAACCTCGCGCCCAAATTCAAGGAGAAGCTTGCCGAGCCCTTTTTGGTCAAGTTCCCCTATCTTGCCGAGGAGCAGAACGCACCGATGAAGCTCAACTCCCACAACGGTCAGGAGTTTGACGTCATCGTCAAGGGTTCGCTCAAGGTGCAGGTCGGCAACCACGTTGACGTGCTCCACGAGGGCGACTCCATCTTTTACAACAGCTTGATCCCCCACGGTATGATCGCCGTGAGCGAGGGTGGCTGTGAGTTCCACGCCGTTGTACTCAATCCGCAGGACGGTCAGGTCACCGAGGAGTATCCCGAGGCGCCCTACGTTGCAGCAAAGGTACAGGAAAAGGACGGCAATACGGCGCTTACCGTTGCCGATCAGTTTGTGGAATCCACCTACGATGAAAACGGCGTATTCAACGGCATCTCCTTTAAAAACGACGATGCATTCAACTTTGCCTTTGACTGCGTAGATGCAATTGCAGATAAGACCCCCGATAAGCTTGCCATGATGTGGGTGGCAAACGATAAGAGCGACCGCAAATTCACCTTTGGTGAAATGAAGAAATACTCGGCTAAAACCGCCAACTATTTTGAATCCCTCGGCATCAAAAAGGGCGACACCGTTATGCTCGTGTTGAAGCGCCATTACCAATTCTGGTTCTGTATGCTCGCCCTGCACAAGATCGGCGCGATCGCGATCCCCGCTACCAATCAGCTGGTTGAGCACGATTTCTCTTACCGCTATCAGGCGGCAAAGGTCAAGGCGATCGTTTGTACCGCCGACGGCGACGTATCGGTCGAGGCAGAAAAAGCCGCAACAGCCTTCCCCGGTATGCTCAAGATCCTTGTGGGCGGCAAAAAGGACGGCTGGAATGACTTTAACGTGGAAATGGAGCGCTTCAGCTCCCGTTACGCCCGCACCGAGAGCACACCCTGCGGTAATGACCCCATGTTGATGCTCTTTACCTCCGGCACCACCGGATACCCGCGCATTGCAACGCACTCCTACAAGTATGCGCTTGGTCACTACCCCACCGCAAAGCATTGGCACAACGTTAATCCCAACGGCTTGCACTTCACCATTTCCGATACCGGTTGGGGTAAAGCTCTTTGGGGTAAGCTGTACGGTCAATGGCTCTGCGAGGCAGGCATCTTTACCTACGACTTTGACCGCTTCCGCTCCGAGGATATTCTCCCCATGTTCAAAAAGTACGGCATTACCACCTTCTGTGCTCCCCCCACCATGTACCGCTTCTTTATCAAGGAGGATCTCTCCAAGTACGATCTCTCCTCCATCGAGTACGCGACCACGGCAGGTGAGGCACTCAACCCTGAGGTCTTCAATCAGTTTAAAAAGGCTACGGGGCTGACCATTATGGAGGGCTTTGGTCAAACCGAGACCACGCTTTCGATTGCCAACTTTGTCGGCTCTACGCCCAAGATCGGCTCGATGGGTAAGCCCAGCCCGCTGTATGACGTCGTTGTCCTTGACCCCGACGGTAACGAGTGCAAGACGGGTGACACGGGTGAGATCTGCATTCGCACCAAGGAAAACGTGCCTTGCGGACTCTTTATCGGCTACTATTTGGACGAGGAAAAGACCAACGACGTTTGGCATGACGGCTATTACCACACCGGCGACACCGCAACCATGGACGAGGACGGCTACCTTTGGTACGTTGGCCGTATCGACGACGTGATCAAATCCTCGGGCTACCGCATCGGCCCCTTTGAGATCGAGAGCGTCATCATGGAATTGCCCTACGTTCTGGAGTGCGCGATCACGCCCGTTCCCGACGAGGTACGCGGACAGATCGTAAAGGCGACCATCGTGCTGGTCAAGGGTACGGTAGGTACCGACGAATTGAAGAAGGAGATTCAGGAATACGTCAAAACGCATACCGCTCCTTATAAATACCCGAGAATCGTTGAATTTGTCGAAGAGCTTCCCAAAACCATCAGCGGTAAGGTAAGACGCGTAGAAATTCGCAAAAACGATTTGGAAAAAATGAATAAGTAAACAGCAAAAAACAAAGGACGAGGAGCTTTCAAATCCCTCGTCCTTTGCTGTTTGCGGCACGTTGCGTTTTAAACGGCATTTTTACGTCAAATTGATCCAGCTATCCAGCCGCCAGGTTTTTCCGTCGTAGTCGAAGATGCCGACAGCGCAATTGCGGCAGAACACGGTTTTGCGCGGCAAGCGCATACCAAGCACAACGTCCAAAAACGTGCGCAAAAAGCCGGCGTGTGAAAAGACCGCTACACGCTCACAGGGGTCTTTTTCCAGCACAGCCATAAATTCCTTTACCCTTGCTTCAAAGTCCTCCGTGCTCTCGCCGCCAAACACCGCGTAACCGTTTTTGTTCAGCGGTTGCCCGTTTTGATCCAAGACCGCGTCGTGCCCCTTGCCCATCAGCGAGCCGACGTTGACCTCTCGCAGCAAGGGGGACGTCTCATATTGACAGCCCGAAAGCGCGATCTCCGCCGTGTGCTTAGCTCGTTG
>JAZQYE010000277.1:0-5222 GCA_045633385.1 Eubacteriales bacterium
CACGTACACGTGCAGGACCTTGCCGTCAAAAATCAATTCCGAGGAAGCACAATGCTCTACCAATTCTTCGTCACGATACATTTTTATCACTCCTTTTACCAATGCTCCTATTATTATACTCTATTTTACACGATTTGTAAAGAAGGACTTGCAAAAAAAACAAAAATCTGCTATAATGAATAGCAGATAACAAGCAGATGAGTTTGGAGGGATTACGATGGTTCGAGAAGAGCAACTTCGCTCGGCAATGCTGATTGGCGAGGATGGGATCCAAAAGCTGACAAACGCTCGCGTTGCCGTGTTTGGCGTGGGCGGTGTAGGCGGATATTTGTGCGAGGCTTTGGCACGCGCGGGTGTGGGAGAGTTGCATCTGTTTGACAACGACGTTGTTTCGCTTTCCAACATCAACCGACAGATCATCGCTTTGCACTCTACTGTCGGACGCCCCAAGGTAGAGGTGATGCGCGAACGCATTTTGGATATCAACCCCGATTGCCGCGTGGTGACGCATCAGGTCTTTTATCTGCCCGAAAACGCTGATGATTTTCCGCTTTCTCGATTCGATTACGTAGCGGATGCCATTGATACCGTATCGGCAAAGTTAGAGCTGGTTGTGCGTGCCAAAGCGGCAGGCGTGCCCATCATTTGTGCCATGGGAACGGGGAATAAGCTTGACCCCTCGCGCTTTTGCGTGACCGATCTTGCCAAAACCAGCGGTTGCCCCCTGGCACGCGTGATGCGACGGGAGCTGAAGGCGCGCGGCATTACGCATCTCAAGGTCGTTTACTCCACCGAGGAAGCCAAAAAGCCGATTCAAGCTCCCGAAAAAGAGCCTTCAGGGCGAATTCCCCCTGCATCTCTGCCTTACGTTCCGCCCGTGGCGGGGCTTTTGATGGCGGGAGAGATCGTTCGCGATTTGGTACACGGGGATGATCAGTGATTGTTCATGTGAATGTGAAAATAGCGGTTGCGATACATGGTTGGCGTAATTTTTTCGTGATATTTAAAAAACTTTACAAGCAGGTTTTCGTCCTCAAAGCCGCAGATCTGCGCGATCTCCTTTAAGGTGTAGTCGGTATTGAGCAGGAGCGACTGTACGTAAGACAAACGCTGTTGCACGATGCCCGTTTTCAGGTCATACCCATACTCTTGTTTATACACGCGTGACAAGTGATCGCGCGAATAGCCAAAATGCCGTGCTACGTCCTGTACGTGGAGCGGCATTTTTGCGTGCAGGCGCAAATACTCCTGCAGCTCGTGCGCAAGCTTGCTTTGGTATTCCCCAAACGTACCGCTTTCCAAAAGGAATTTGGCAAGGGTAAGATCTGCTAAGGGGCGGTGCTTTTGAAACAGATGCATCAATTCGCGCATGGTGCGTTCCGTATTGGGAAAATTGATTCCCGTTTTTGCAAGGTGCCATGCGCCGATATCATTGGTAGAAAAATGAAGCCAGTAAAAGGACGTATGCCTCGTGTTGGCTTCAAAGCCACCGTGCTCCACGCCGGGCTCCAACAGGATAAACTCCCCCGGGTGAACGGTATATTGCCGTTCGCCCTCGTATATTTTCAGTTCACCAATCTCGGCAAAGATCAGCTCATAGGTATCAATGGTTCTTACGGGATGGATCCATTCCTCGTACGTTTCAAACAGTCCAATGTTTTCAAATTGCAACGAAAGCCGATTATCCAAAATGATCATGTCGTATTTTTTCACCTTATCCAATATTTTCTCATTGCTTTTGCTGTTTAATTATACTATAATATTCTTGAAAAGTCAATCACATTTGATCAGGAGGTTGAAAAAAGATGAAAAACAGCAATTTTGTTTCTTTTGAAAAGGTAGATCTGCAAAGCGGATTTTGGAAGGATCGCTACAACCTGAACAAAACCGTTTCCATGCAGAATGTGCGCCTGCGCTTTGAGGAAAGCGGTCGCTTTGATGCCCTGCGCTTCAATTTTTTAAAAACAGGGAAAGAGCCCCACATTTTTTACGACTCGGACGTTGCAAAATGGATGGAGGCAGTGGCGTATCTGATCGCCAAGGACCCCGACTCCATGCGTGAGCACGAGGCACTTTGCGAGGAACTGATCGATTGCATGGAGGCGGCGCAACGTCCCGACGGTTACCTCAACTCTACCTTTCAGCAGATCAAGCCTGATCAGATCTTCAAGGATCGCGGACAGCACGAGCTTTACTGTGCAGGGCATTTGATCGAGGCGGCAGTCGCCTACCACAAGGCGACGGGCAGAGATCGCTTTTTAAAGATAATGGAGCGTTACTGTGATTGCATTGAGCGTGCCTTTATGATCGAAAAGACCGCAGCATTCGTGACGCCGGGACACGAGGAGATCGAGCTGGCTTTGTACAAGCTTTACCGCCACACGGGCAACGAAAAGTACAAGCGCATGGCAGAGTTTTTTCTGACCAAGCGCAGCGGAGATTTTGTGGCGTATGAAAACGGCTCGTACAACGAACGCGGCGCGCAGGACGATGTGGATATCTACCACTTAAAGGATGCCAACGGTCACAGCGTGCGCGCACTGTATTTTTACAGCGGTATTGCAGATATGGCCTTGGAAAACGGCGACAAGCAGCTTTACGGCAATTTGGAAAGCGTGTTTGAGGATATTACCGAGCGCAAGATGTACATTACCGGCGGCGTAGGATCTACGCGCATTTACGAAGGCTTTACCGTGCCGTACGACCTGCCCAATCATACCGCTTACGCCGAGAGCTGCTGTGCCATTGCTATGATGCTGTTTGCCTCCCGTATGCGCCGCATTGCCAAAAAAGCGAAGTACGGGCATTTGATGGAGCGCGTGCTGTACAACTCCATGCTGTCTTCTACGTCTCTTGACGGCAAGGCGTTCTTTTATGAAAATCCCTTGGAGATCTCACTCCCCGAATACAACCGCGAGCTGGCGTCTGTTCCCCGTTTTCGTGAGCGACTCCCCATTAAGCAACGTCTTGAGGTATTTGGTTGCTCTTGCTGTCCTCCCAACATCAACCGCTTTTTTGCGGGGCTTGGCAGTTACCTTTGCGTAGATGACGGCGACGGCTTGTGCATCGAGCAATACGTGTCGGCGGACGTTCATTCCGATTACGGTACAGTTTCGATCTGTGAGCAATACGCGCTGGACGGCTGTGCAACCGTCAGCTCCAAGGATTATTGTGCAGATAAGATCTCGATCCGCGTGCCCGAATGGAGCCGAGGCGTTCGTGCGACCCTGAACGGCGCGGCAGTTACGCCCGAGTTGTGCGACGGATATGCATATTTTGCAGTTGGAAGCGAGTTTGTATTGGAATTGGATTTTGGCATTGCGTTGCGTTTTGTCGCCTCCAACCCCAACGAGCGCGTAAATGCGGGCAGAGTGGCGTTGACCTACGGCCCCGTGGTCTATTGTGCCGAGGGCGTTGACAACGGCGAACGCCTCAACCGCATTGAAATTTCTATGGACGTATTGCAAAACGCAACGTGCGAAAAAGATTTTCACGGGTTTTACTCCTTTACGCTCCCCGCATACCGCTTGGCAGACCAAGCGCACCTCTATTTTGACGATGCGGAGAACTCGTTGAAGGACATTACGCTCAAATTCATTCCGTATTACGCTTTTGCCAACCGCGGCGAGAGTGATATGTTGGTTTGGATCAGAAAGCATTGAATACCATCTTCATAAACGAACGCGCCTCGGTTTTGCCGAGGCGCGTTCGTTGGTTCATTATCCATTTATCAGATCAATTTTTCGAGGAATGCTTTTCCTGCGATGATGTCAAGGGTCTGCTGTTCGCCGCTGATTTCGCGCTCAATGGTCAGCACGCCATCGTAGCCGATTTGCTTGAGCTTTGCAACAAAGGCAGGGAAGTTGACCTTGCCCTCGCCGAGCGGCGTTTCCAAACCGAGCTTATAGCCGTCGGTGGGGTAGAGCGAATCCTTTGCGTGTACGTCACGTACGTACTTGCCAATGGTATCAAGCGCATCTACGGGGTTTGCCTTGCCGTAGCAGATCAGGTTTGCGGGGTCGAGGTTGACACCCAGGTTATCGAGCCCGATATCCTGAATGGCGCGCAGGAGAGTAATGGGAGTTTCCTGACCTGTTTCAAACAGGAAGTACTGTCCGTTCTCCTTGCAATATGCGGCAACCTCACGCAAAGCGTAGATCGTGCCGTGATAGCGCTCGCTGTTGGGATCCTCGGGAATAAAGCCGGCATGCGTAGCCATCTGGTTTACACCCAGCTTTTTGGCAAAATCGGAGCCCGCCTTCAGATCCTGAATACGCTGAAAACGGTACGCCTCGGGTACGATGCCGAGTGTCATGGGACCCTCGTAAAAATTCCAAAAGCCTCTGCCCGACCAGCCTGCCCAAAAGGTGGAAATGCTGACGTCGTATTTTGCAAGCGCCGTTTTGATGTATTCTGCCGTTTCATCGGTGTAGCACGCTGTGTCCCAGCAGGATATCTGGCAGGAGGAAAAGCCCATGTCGTGGACCTTTTTGATCTTTTCGGTAATATCGGATTGTTGATTGAGGTTTACAAGAACGCCAAGTTTCATAACGATTTTCCTTTCCGTTTTGGGTTATTTGAGTTTGTAGAGGATCTTTTCACCGTCGCGTGCGGCACTTTCACGCAGAGCCTCGATCAGCTTGACCGTAGCGCATGCGCTTTCGGGAGAGTTGACGGTGTTGGGGGTATCGTTGACGATGGATTTGACAAAATATTCGATCTCGCCCGCGTAGCAGTCACCTGCAATTTGCGGAAGAATCGAGGGGGTCTCGTTTTCAACGTAGAGCGTCACGTTTTCGCCGTTGCGGATGAGGCTCGCCTTTTCAAACACGGCGCGATAGTCGGCAACAAAGGGGGTTCCGCGTGTTTCTTCCCAAGAGCCCGTAATCTCCACCGTTGCGCCGTTGGGATAATAAAGACGCGTATTTTCCCATTGCCAACGCGTAACGTCATCGTGCGCAATTACGCTGACTGCCTCGGGCTCACCCAACAAAAAGCGTGCCATGTCCACGTCGTGGATGTGCATATCCAGAATGCAACCGCCGCTTCTTTCGGTTTTTGTAAACCAATTTTCAAAGCCCCAAATAGGAAGAGCACTCAAGCGGCTCATGGTAAGGTGCTTGAGCTTGCCGTAAACGCCGCTTTCCACAGCGTTTTTCAGGTGCAAATAGGGGGAATCAAATCGCAGGCATTGACCAATCATCAGTCTCTTTCCGCTCTCG
>JAZQYE010000278.1:0-7452 GCA_045633385.1 Eubacteriales bacterium
ATCCGACTTCTTTGACAGAAAATGATACTACGATTATATCACTTTTCGTTGGCAAAGTCAAGTACGTTACAAAAAATAATGGTTTTTAATCACGCTGTTGCAACACGTATCGGCGCACGCGCGAGAGGAACCAAACGGCGACAAGGCAGGCCAAGCAAGCGTAGATCCACAACGACTCCGCGCAAAGCAAAACGCCCACGATCCCCATCACTCCGCAAACGCTCAACAAAAGATCGGTACAAGAGGGATGCGTCAGCCCGAACGCATACAAGCGATGATGCAAATGGGCGCGGTCGGCGCGAAACGGACTGTAGCCGCGCAAAATGCGACGCATCACCGCACAGATCAGATCAGCCAACGGATAGGCAAAGATCAACAGCGGTGTTGTCATGCCGTAGGACGAGGTAAAAAAGAGCGGCAGAGAGAGCATTCCAAGCAAAAATCCGAGCGTTTGCGATCCGCAATCCCCTGCAAACACGCGTGCTGGATAGCGGTTGTAGAAGCGAAAAGCAAAGCACGAAAGTGAGAGCAGTAATGCATATTCACCCAAAATCCCCTCTCCCAAAAGGAAAAAGCACGCACCGAGCATCAAGGATTCAATTGAAACGCAACCGCACAAAAGCCCGTCCATTCCATCAATAAAATTATGTGCGTTGGTCAGCATCACAACCCACAAAATTGCCAACAGCGTAGAAAAGATCCCCTCGGTCAAGCCGGAGATCACAACGGCACAGCTCGCCGCTGCAAGCTGTAAGCCGAGTTTGATCACCGCACCTAAACCAAACACGTCGTCGGTCAAGCCCACAAACAGCATCATACCGCCGCACAGCAAAAGCGCGACAGTAAAGGGCGTTTTTGCGCCGAGGAGCAAAATCCCCAAAAAGAGCGAAAAAACGATTGCCACACCACCTGCACGCGGCACACTTCTTTGATGCATGCGCCGCCAATCCTGCGGTACGTCCACAGCCCCGATCCGCCAGGAAAGCGCAATTACGGCAGGCGTGAGCACATAGCACAGTGCAAGCACAAACAAAGCGATCCAAATAAACATAACGATACCCCGCTTAAAAAATAGTAACTTAAAGAATAGTAAAAAGAGGAAAACCCATTAAGGATTTTCCCCTTTTATGCATACCGTTATGCAGGTAAGTGTAAAATTTGATCAGCGGATCTGTACAAATCCAAGCTTTTTTTGGAACTTTGCAAGCGTGCGGCGCGCATAGTAGGAGGCCTCCTCGGCACCTTTTTTCATTTGTGCCTCCAAGCCTGCCTTATCAGCCATCAACTCTGCAAAGCGCTGTTGAACGGGAGCCAACGCATCGGCGGTCACCTCACCGACCGCGACCTTAAAGTCGCCGTATCCCTTGCCCGCAAACTCACGCTCGATCTCATCGTAATCCTTGCCCGTAAAGCAGGAGTAAACCGTCATCAGGTTGCTCACACCGGGCTTATCCTCACCAAAGCGAACCTCGGAGCCGGAATCGGTCACTGCACGCTTGAACTTACGAATGATGGTATCCTTATCGTCCAGAATATAAACGACGGCATTAATGTTTTCATCGGATTTGCTCATCTTTTTGGTCGGCTCTGCCAAGGACATGATCTTTTTACCGCTCTTTGCCATGATCGGCTCGGGCACGGTAAACAGATCGGGATAGATCTGATTGAGACGGTTGGCAATATCACGGCACAGCTCCACGTGTTGCTTTTGGTCAATGCCAACGGGAACAACGTCGGTTTGATACAGCAAAATATCAGCTGCCATCAAAACGGGGTAAGTAAACAGACCTGCATTGATGTTGTCGGCGTGCTTTGCACTCTTATCCTTGAACTGCGTCATGCGCGAAAGCTCGCCAAACATGGTAAAGCAGTTGAGAAGCCATGCAAGCTCGGCGTGCTCGTGCACCATAGATTGCACGTAGAGCGTATTCTTTTCAGGATCGAGACCGCAAGCCATATACAGAGCCAGCGTCTCGTAGGTTCTGCGGCGAAGCTCTGCGGGATTTTGGCGCACGGTAATGGCGTGCTCGTCCACCACGCAATAAAAGGTTTTATATTTTTCGGAGTATTCCGCAAAATTGCGGATCGCTCCAAGATAGTTTCCAATGGTCAGGTTACCGCTGGGCTGAACGCCTGAAAAGCACACCTTTTGTTCTCCAAACATAGTTTTTCTTCCTTTCGAAATTTGCTCCCTTTATTTTACCATACTCTGTGGCGTTTTACAAGAGCAATTTGCAAAAAAAGCAAGAAAACAGCAATTTTTCTGCAACACCATCAGCAAACGCTTGCACAACGCTTGATATAGGCATCCTGCTCGCGCCGGGAAAGATCGTTCCAAAGCACGTTCCAACCGCAAACGCGCACCTGCAACGTGCTGTAGCGTTCGGGGTGCAATTGCGCATCCCGCAGGGTCGCCTCGTCAAACACGTTGAATTGGATCGACATTCCGTCACCGCGCTCGTACGTATCCAACAGCGCCTTCATAACGGCAAGACCGCGATCGCCCTGCACCGTGCTCGGGTGGAGCATGACGTCCAAGCAAAAGCTTTCGGCAAACGAGGGCGGTGAGAGCTTGAGCGCCGAAAGGATCAGTGCTGTAACGCCCTTGGTGTCCGCGCCTGGTGTAGGAGAGCCGTTTTTGGAGATCTCCTCCCCCGCGTGCCGTCCATCCGGAGTGGCTTCGGTCTTTTCGCCCTGCCACACAAACTGCATGGCTGAGTGCAAAATCGCCTTGTAGATGCCGCCGCGCGCATTGGGCGTTCCGTTGACGCGGTTGCAGAAAAAGCTTGCGATCGACTGCGCATAGGAGTCGGCAAGCGGATCGTTCCGTCCATACTTGTGGGGGCAATCCAAAGCCATCAGGCGCAAGTGCTCCGCCCCTTCCCAATCGGCATCCAAAACACTGCAAAGCTCGCTCAAGGATACCGTTTGATGCTCAAACACCAACATCTGCAACGCCATCAAAGCGTCTACCGCCGTGCCAAGACCGCAAAGCAGAACGGCACTGTTGTTGAATTTGACACCGCCTGCGTAGCCGTCGTATGCGTTTTTCAAGGAGGTTTCTATCGTTGCAGAATACATCGACGAAGGGCTGATCTCCTCCATAAACTGCTCATACGCATTGGCACAGCGCAACGTCATGGAGATCAGATTTTCAAGTTGCTTCAAATACGCCGCGTAAAAGGCGGCAAAATCCGCAAAATCGGAGCACTCACCCGTGCGTGGTCCAAGCTGTGTACCCGTACGAGGATCAACGCCGTTGTGCAAGGTCAGCACCACCGCCTTGAGCGGATTGACGTATCCCGTTGCCGTGCAAACCTCGTTGGCGCGTACACCCGTTTCGTAACAGCCGCGAATGTCCATCTCCAGCGCCTCCTCATGAGTGGCACCGTAGGACATCACCGCGCGCATCATGCCCTTTTCACAGCAAAAGACAAAGTTGCTCTGCCCATTTCGAATCAAATCCAGCACCTCGTTCAAAAACGGGAGCGGCGTATTCTCGTTATACTTGATCTGCACCTTGGGATTATAGATACCGGCTTCACGGTAGACGGAAAGAATGTCGTAGGAAAGCTCGTTGATCCTGCAGGAGCCGTCCGCGCGACTGCCGCCAAGATAAAAGGGCTGTCCCCAATAGTTTCCAATCGCCGCCCACTGCATCAAAAAATAGCAAAGCAGCTCGCAGATCTCCTCTCGCGTATATCGACCGCTTGCAAGATCGGCTTGATAGAACGGATAAAGCGTGTGATCCAATCCGTTGCCAAGCGAGCGTACCTGATACTGGTCAACCGACTCGGAGATCATAAAATAGAGATAAATGAACTGCATCGCCTCGTAAATGTCGGTGGGGGCGCCGTCGCGCAAATGCAAAAGACAGTCGGCGTAGCGTGCGGCGCGTGGATGCGTTTGCACACAGGCATAGCGGTACAAACGGTCCACAAAATCAATAATTGCGCTGTACTCCTCCTCAATGCCGTCAAAAAACGCAGCCTGACGCGCGCTCAATGCTCCGTGGCATTCATGCTCTGCACGCGCTTCCCTTGCGCGAGCACGAATCCCCGCAAAGCCCAAGCGCATTAAAGAATCCCAATCGGGCACAACGTGGTCAAAATCAGGCCAAATAGCTACCGCACCCGATTCGTTCATCAGCTTCATGCATTCGTCCACTTCCGGGATCTTTTCTTCAAACACCTCGCGCCGCCAAGGATCAAAGGTCACAACGTTGATCTCGCGATCCCACGTGTCTATTCCCACAAACCAATCCTGCGCAGGCACGTCAATTCTGGTATGCTCCAGCACAAAGCGTATGGCACGTGCCTTTGCAACGGGATGCGGAAGCGATGCCAACTCCTCTTGCATTTGTAAAAGTGCCTCGCGGATCTCGGTGTCGCGCATTCCCGTTGCGGAATCGTACTCATATCCGTGGTACGCGCGACGATTGTAGGGATTAAACGGCGCATCCGTGCGGTGATATTTGTTTTCCAAAAAAGGGCGATCCTTCAAAAAAGCTTCCGTCATAGCTTGCCTCCAATCAAAGATTGCTTTCATTATACCACACCCTGCCAAAAAGGTCAATGATTTTTTCAAAATGACTTGACTTTTTCGAAACGCTGATTTATAATAAAAGCAAACGCAAGAAGGGAGAGAATAACAGATGCATTTATTGAGCTTGCAAGCACCGCACTTTACGCGCATCGTGTTGGCAATCTGCGTTTTGGAAGGTGCAAAAATACACAAAAACCGACCATCGCACGGTTTTGCGTTACGAGTCAGCGGAAAATGCAGGTATTGCTTTGAGGACGGAAAAAGCTTTTCCGTCCAGTCAAACGACCTGATCTATCTCCCAAAGGGATCCTCCTACAGCGTGGAGACCGAGGAGATCGGCGAAACCTACGCCATCAACTTTGAACTGGATACGCTTGAACTTTTCGAGCCTTTCATTATGCGTCCGCGCAATCCTGTAGCTGTTTTGGAAAGTTTTCAAACAGCCGAATCGGCGTGGCGTAAGCAACGCACGGGATATTACTTGGAATGCACTGCTGCCCTTTCCTCGATCTTTGCCCAACTGCAAAAGGATGCGGCCCGCGGATACGTTTCGGGCAAAAGCACCGATACCGTGCGCACCGCCATGCGCTATATTTCCGAGCAATACACCAACGCACAGCTCCGTGTTCCGCAAATTGCAAAGCAATGCGGCGTGAGCGAGGTCTATCTGAGACGGCTGTTCGATCAGGTGCTCGGCGTTTCACCGGCAATCTACGTTCTGCATTTGCGCCTGCAACACGCAAGAGCCATCATACAATCGGGATTGTATTCCATGCAACAAGCCGCCGCGCTTTCGGGCTTTTCCGAATACACCTACTTCAGCCGCGCCTTTAAAAAGCACTTTGGAGTGTCGCCGCAAGAGTGCGAAAGCCAATAAGCACACCTCACGTTTTGTTTCCAAAAGCACAAAACGCCGACAAGGTGTTCTTTCTTTAACCTACATTGTCAAAATGCACAAAAACTGCCCCCTCTTTTTGTTCAATATGCGAATTGACAAAAAACGCTTTTTTATATATAATTATAAAAATTCCCCGGCAATCGCTCGGGGCAAAAAAATTATGGAGGATCACCATGAAAACAATCACAAGACTGTTGGTTTTGTTGCTTGCAGTAGTGATGTTGGTTCCTTGTCTGGCTGCTTGTGGCGGCGACAACACCGAGGAAACCACCACCAATACCGGCAATACGAACAAACCCAACGACAATCAGGAAACCACCACCGGTAACGAAGGTCCCAAGGATCCCGTCAAGATCACCATGACCAACGCAGCAGGCGGACAGTACATCTACAAGGTTCACAAGGCTTCCAGCAGAGCCGAGGGTCTGACCGACTCCAACTACGGTAACCCAGCCTTTTACTGCGAAGACTTCTACGTAGCAGAAACCAGCAACGATGCTCTTTCTTACGCAGTTTACACCCGTAACCAAACAATCCAAGAGGATTACAACATTCGCATTGCTCCCACCTATCAGGTAGGAGATATGTACGCCGAGCTGAAGACCTTTTACACCAATGGTGAAAAGCACGATGCAACCATCATCAAAACCATGTCCGTAGGTGCGGCTACCACCAGCAATCTGCTCAGAGATATCAACTCGATGGCTTACGTTGACCTCTCCCACCCTGCATACGATCAAAACTCCATCAAGCAGTTCTCCATGGGCGGCAAGCTCTACTACCTTAGCGGTGACATGAATATTTCCTCTATGGATAACTATGCGCCCACCGTTGTAAATTTGGCGCTGTATGAGGATCTCGCCGAGGCAATTGTAGATACCTTTAACGACGATCTTTACAACAATATTTATGACGTTGTACTTGAGCATGAGTGGACGATGGACACTATGCTGACCATTGCCGAGCTGGCAAACGTCGATGCCAATAAGAGCGACGGTGTTCTTGATACCACCAAGGGCGATACCGTTGGTTATTTCCGTTATACCGCATCCCCTCTGTACTACTTCTACGGTGCAGGCGGACGTATTTGTGAGCTGGATGAGGACGGTTACCCCGAGCTCGTGATTGCCGAAGACAGAAACGTAGAAATTTACGAGTACCTGCTCGACAACTTCAGCACCTCCCGTACCGGTTGGATGCCCGGCGGTCTCTCCACCCCTAGAAAGACCAATTTCTGGAGCGGTCGATGCCTCTTTACCGACATGACCCTTTGGGACGTTCGCAAAACGCTGTATGTAGATTCTCCCTTTGAGTACGGTATTCTCCCCAACCCCCTGTACGAGGCAGGTGACGAGTACGCATGCGCGATCTACTTCCAATCCTGCCACCACGTATGGGCTCTTCCCGCTATGTGCGACAACTCCGAGTATGCAGAGCGCCTGTTGCAGGTATTTGCGGTTTATTCCTCTAAAAAGGAATCTACCATGGACGCTTACTACACCAAGACCATGTACCTGACCGTTGCAACCGACTCCGGCTCCCGCGAGGTCATGGATATCATCAAGGACGCACTCTCCTACGATATTGGCGGTCTTTATAACTGGGGCTCGTTTATGACCACGATCAGAGACGTTGGCAACGCAACCTCCAACCAACTCACCTCCAAAATTGCAAACCTTGATAAGGCGATCGAAGAAATGAACCTCACGCTTGAGCAATTCAAGAACCCGCAGTTCGTTCCCGATGCGGCTTAACGAAAGTCCAAACATTGATCGATAACAACAACCAAAAACGGACAATCCTTTCGGATTGTCCGTTTTTGGTTGGCGCGGCGTAAGGGACTCAGAACCCAAGCGTGCGTCATATGCGGACTTTTCCCTCATTCACCTTGCGCACGCTATTGCAAATTGCTCCGCAATTCGCAAGGGCTCTCGTTCGTTTGTCCCGTAAAACAAGAACGGACATTCCGTTGGAATGTCCGTTCTTGTTTGGCGCGGCGTAAGGGACTC
>JAZQYE010000279.1:0-11223 GCA_045633385.1 Eubacteriales bacterium
GGCGGTGACGAGCCTGACGGTTCCGCAAAGTTTATTACCGCATTCTTCCGCAACCCCGAGATCAAGGAGCAGGTCGAGCGCTTGCTCAACGATCGAGACGGTTTGATGCTGGGTATCTGCAACGGCTTCCAGGCACTCATCAAGCTCGGTCTCGTTCCTTACGGAAAGATCATCGATACCGATGAAAATTGCCCCACGCTGACCTATAACGTCATCAGCCGTCACCAATCCAAGCTTGTTCGCACCCGTGTGTGCACCAACAAGTCGCCTTGGCTTGCAGGTACGGAGGTAGGCGAGATCTACACCGTTCCGATCTCTCACGGTGAGGGTCGTTTCCTTGCATCCGAGGACCTGATCCGTCAGCTTGCCGCAAACGGACAGATCGCAACGCAGTACGTTGACCTTGCGGGCGAGCCTACCATGGATACCGCATTCAACCCCAACGGCTCCATTCTTGCCGTCGAGGGTATTACCTCTCCCGACGGTCGCGTGTTGGGTAAGATGGGTCACAGCGAGCGTATCGGTAACAACCTCTACAAGAACGTGGACGGCAAGTACGATATGAAGCTCTTTGAATCCGCAGTAAAATATTTCCGTTAACGGAGGCTGAAAAATGGCATATTTAAGCGACATCGAAATTGCCCAGAGCACACCTATGAAGCCCATTACCGAAATTGCAAAGGTTGCGGGCGTAGATGAGGAATATCTGGAGCAGTACGGAAAATATAAGGCAAAGGTCGATTACGCATTGCTCAAGGACAGCAAGCGTAAAAATGGAAAGCTCGTTCTCGTCACGGCAATTACCCCCACCCCTGCGGGTGAGGGTAAGACCACGACGACCATTGGTCTTGCCGACGGTATGCGCCGCATCGGTAAGAACTGCGTCGTTGCTCTGCGCGAGCCCTCTTTGGGCCCCGTGTTCGGCATCAAGGGCGGCGCGGCAGGCGGCGGATATGCGCAGGTGGTTCCCATGGAGGATATCAACCTGCACTTTACGGGTGACTTTCACGCAATCGGCGCCGCAAACAACCTGTTGGCGGCAATGCTCGATAACCACATCTACCAAGGCAACCGCTTGGGCATCGATCCGCGTCGCATCACCTGGAAGCGTTGCGTAGATATGAACGACCGTCAGCTCCGCTTTGTGACCGACGGCTTGGGCGGACGCATCAACGGCGTGCCCCGTGAGGATGGCTACGATATTACCGTGGCATCCGAGATCATGGCGGTATTTTGCCTTGCAAACTCCATTACCGACCTCAAGGAACGCCTTTCCCGTATCGTTGTTGCATACACGTACGACGAAAAGCCTGTTACGGCAGGAGACATCGGTGCAGTTGGTGCCATGGCGGCACTGCTCAAGGATGCGCTCAAACCCAACCTCTTACAAACGTTGGAGGGAACGCCAGCATTCGTGCACGGCGGCCCGTTTGACAACATCGCGCACGGCTGTAACTCGGTCATTGCCACCAAAATGGCAATGAAGCTTGGCGACTACGCCATTACCGAGGCAGGCTTTGGCGCAGACCTTGGCGCAGAAAAATTCCTGGATATCAAGTGCCGCATGGCAGAGCTGAACCCCGATGCGGTGGTCGTTGTTGCAACCGTTCGTGCACTCAAGATGCACGGCGGCGTGGCAAAGACCGAGCTGGGCGAGGAGAACCTTACCGCGCTGGATGCGGGAATTCCGAATCTGCTCCGTCACGTTTCCAATATCAAGGACGTTTACGGACTCCCCTGTGTGGTAGCGGTCAACCGCTTCCCGACGGATACCGATGCCGAGATCGCGCTCGTAATTGAAAAGTGCAAGGCTCTTGGTGTAAACGTCATTCTCTCTACCGTATGGGCAGAGGGCGGCAAGGGCGGTATGGCACTTGCCGAGGAGGTCGTCAGACTGTGCGAGGAGCCGCATGAGTTCCGCTTTGCGTACTCTTTGGAGGGAAGCATCGAGGATAAGATCCGCGCCATCGTACAAAACGTTTATCGCGGCAACAACGTGGTAATTGCGCCTGCCGCAAAGAAGGAAATCGACAAGCTGACCTCTCTCGGCTTTGATCAGCTCCCCGTTTGCATGGCAAAAACGCAGTACAGCTTCTCCGACGATATGACCAAGCTTGGCGCGCCCGAGGGCTTTAACGTCACCGTACGCAACGTTAAGGTATCCGCAGGTGCAGGCTTCATCGTGGCACTCACGGGCGACATTATGACCATGCCCGGACTTCCCAAGGTTCCTGCAGCAGAGCGCATCGACGTGGACGAAAACGGCAAGATCTCGGGTCTGTTCTGATATTGATCCAATGATTTGAAGGAATAAAGAAGTGGGGAATGCCGTATGGCAAGCCTCACTTCTTTGTTTTTGAAATGTTTTTTGACCGACGTTGCAATTTCGCGCGGAGCGGTTTCGTTATGGGCGCGAGCAGAAAGAAAAGTCCACCTTTTTGATGTTTTTTTCCTCTTTACAATTTTCAAAAAATCGTGTATAATAGAGGTGATCAAATATAGGAGGGTCAAAAAATGTTGGATACACATTATGTCTTTGGTGCGCGTACCGTTGCGCACGTGCCGCAAAATGCAGATTACGCGCTGGTGCAGGAGCTTTGGAGCTGTTTTTGCTCGCGTGCAGGGGAATTGGAGTTGATCGCAGGAGAGAATGACCGCATTCTCATCGGCAACGCCGACTTTTTACCCATTGAAGGAGATGAGGAATACACCCTCAACGTCACACAAACGGGCGTGGCGATCTTGGGTAAGGATCACGATTCCTTGATGCGCGGCTTTTCGGCGTTTCTCATTCGCATCGAAATGATCGATATGGAGGAAGAACCCACGTTCCGTGCCGCCTGCGGTGAGATCCGCGGTGTTTTTTCGGTTGCACGCCGTATGATCCATTATTGCATTTTTCCGCATACCACGTTGGCGACCCTGCGCCGTTTGGTGCGCTTGTGCGGCGTTCTTTCTTACACGCACGTCATTTTGGAGTTTTGGGGAATGCTTCGTTACGATTGCATGAAGGAGCTTTCCTGGAATAACGCATATTCCAAGGAGGAGATCGCGGACATTCTGCGCGAAGCGCGCGGACTTGGCGTTGAGCCGATTCCTATGTTCAATCACCTCGGTCACGCCGCCGCTTGCCGCATCGATTCGGGCAAGCACGTGGTGCTGGATCAAAATCCGAGTCTGCAATACCTCTTCACCCCCGAGGGATGGTGCTGGAACGTCTATTCCGAAAAGGCAAAGGCGCTTTTGCGCAAGATCCGCCAAGAGCTGTATGAGCTGTTTGGCGAGGGCTCGTATTTCCATATCGGCTGTGATGAGGCGCATATTTATTCCTCGGGCTACTACAGCATCGAGGGCGTAGGCGAATTTTTAAAGGAGCTGACCGCCGAGGTTGTAGCCGAGGGCAGACGCCCCATTTTGTGGGGAGATATGATGATCCCGTTGGAGCATAACGACGACTCGGCAGAAAAGCGCGAGTGGGCGGCAAAGCAGGCGGCAAAAATGCGCCCCATGCTCCATGCACTCCACCCGCAGACCATAGCCGCTGATTGGCACTACGACGTTACTTTTTCGCCCATTACCACCACGTTGCTCTTTCAAAAGGAGGGCTTTGACGTCATCGGTTGTCCGTGGGATAGCAACGCCAACATCGATGCGCATTACCGCACCACGGTGGAGGCAAACACCTACGGCTTGATGATGACCACGTGGCATACGCTCAACACGGGTGTGCAGGCAATTTTGCATTGCGCGCGCCGTTGCGGCTTTCCCGAAGCACCGTGGTCGGCGTACGCAGGGCATCGCCGCTTAGAGGTTGCCGTGCTGTTGCGCAAGCTCTCGCCGCGGGGCTTGGAATACGCCGATTTCGGTTTTCACACCACGCAGATCACACCCATCTGCCCTTAATTTGAGTCGGACGCGCGAGAGTCTTTTGCCAAGAGGCTTTCGCGCGCTTTTTTATATTGTAATCTTTACGCGCGCAAAGCGAAAATTCTTGCAAAAAGAGGCGTTGCACGGTAAAAAAACGGCTCTTTCTGTTGACTTTTATTTCGGAATGCGGTATAATAAATATGTATATCATTGATTTAGCGATAAAAATCGCGGAAAGAGGCAAATGATGAATTACGGATTACAAATGTACAGCGTACGCGACCTGACCGAAAAGGATCTTGCAAAGGCGTTGCAGGAGGTTGCAAAAATGGGTTACGCATTCGTCGAGTTTGCGGGATTTTTCGGACACAGCGCCGAGGACGTTCGCGCAATGCTGGATGCAAATGGACTCAAGGTCAGCGGAACGCACACCGATTGGGATGAGCTGACCCCCGAAAATATCGACGCTACCATTACATATCACAAGATCATCGGTAATGAGAATATTATCATTCCTGGTGCAGATCTTTCCACGCCCGAAAAGCTGGATGCGTTTGTTGAACTGCTCAATTTTGCAAAGCCCAAGCTTGCAAAGGCAGGCATTACGCTGGCTTACCACAACCACCACAGAGAGTTTTTGCCCAACGAGTTTGGCGTGCTGACGCACTCGGAGCTGGAAAAGCGCACCGACGTGGATTTTGAGATCGATACCTATTGGGTTTACGTAGCAGGTCAGGATCCCATTGCCGTTTTGGAGAGACTTGCCGATCGCGTACGTATCATTCACCTCAAGGACGGCTTCTCCGATGGTCACGGCAAGGCACTTGGCGAGGGCACCGCTCCCGTTTCCGCAGTTCGTGAGTACGCCATCAAGAACGGTCTTTGCATGGTAGTAGAGAGTGAGACCTGCGACCCCACGGGCTTGCAGGAGGTAGAGCGTTGCATCAAGCATCTGCGCTCCTTGGAGGCATGAGTCACGCAAGACTGACGATCGGTTTGCTTCTTGTTACCGCAGTGCTGCTTGCCGCTTTGTGCGGCTGTGAGCTGTTGCCGTGGGAAACGGATACGACCGCCGAGCCTTCGACGGACGGTACGACTGCGGTGCAAGAGAGCGAGGAGACTACCGAGACTACAACGGAGAGTGAGACGGAGAGCGAGACGGAAACGGTGCTCGCGCCTCTCCCCACTCCCGATTTTTCAAATCCGTCGGATCCCGACGGAACCAAACGATATTGAAAGCGGAAAGGGCAGTATGTTACTACAAGAGCTTTTGGTTGGGGAGCGCATGACGTTGCGCCTTTGTCAAACCTCAAAATTTAAGACCGATATGCTGTCGCTTTCGGCGGTTTTGCCTATCAGCAAGGAGAAGACCTATCTGACCTCCTTACTGTTAGCGGTGCTGTTGCGCGGATGTCGAAAATATCCAAGCATCGCCGCCATCAACCGCAGGCTGGATTATTTGTACGGAACCGAGCTTTCCGTACGCAACTATTATCGTGGCGACAGTCAAGTATTTGGACTGTGCGCAAATCTGTTGGGCAAGGACTACGTTCTCGACCACGCGGCGGCGGATACCCTTTTGCGCGACGTGGTCTCTATGATGCGCGAGCTCCTCTTCTTTCCCATTCTGGACGGGAACGGACTTTTGGACGAAAGGTACGTAGAGAGCGAAAAGCAACTGCAATGCGATACCATTCGTGCGCGAAAGAATCATCCGCACGGCTACGCAATGGATTGCTGTCGCCGTCTGATGTACGAGCACGAGCCTTGCGGAACTCCGATCTACGGCACCGAGGAACAGGTCATGCGTGTCACTCCCGAGGAACTGACCGCACATTGGCGAGAGATCTGCCAAAATTTATGCTTGCACGCCTTTTACGTGGGCGCGTCCGATGCCGCAGAGGTTGCAAGAACTTTGCAAGATGTGTTTGAATTGCCAGTGCCGTGCACGAATGGCTTAACAGGGAATGCGACAGCTCGCATTCCCTTGACCGATCCAACAGCGATCTCTTGTCACACCCCCACGCTCGTGCGTGAGGAGGAGCTTGCCGTTCAACAAGGACAGCTGATCATCGGCTTGCGCACCGACAGCGCCATTCAAAGCGAGAGCTTTTATGCTTGCGCGCTCTTCAACGAATTGCTCGGCGGATCTCCCGTTTCCAAGCTGTTCGTCAACGTGCGCGAGCGGTTGGGGCTGTGCTATTCCTGCTCCTCGGCGTACAACGCCTACAAAGCGGCTATCCTGATCTCCTGCGGTCTTGAAAATGAGAACCGTGATTTGGCAGAGCGCGAGATATGCGCACAAATTGCCGCCATTGCCGCAGGTGACTTTACCGACGAGGAGTGGATCGCGGCGAAAAAGTCGATGGAGAACGCATATCGCCAAATGGTCGATAGTCCCGTTGCCGTGGAAAACTACTACACGGGGCGCGCGTTGGTGGGTATTTCCGCAACGCCCGACGAGGCACGCGCGCGCTTTGATGCGTTGACACGCGAAGAGATCATGCGCGTAGCGAGTGCCGTGCAGGTAGATACCGTCTTTTTCCTGCGCCAGGTAGGAGAGGGAGAGGAGGACTGCGACGATGAAGATTGAAAAAAGCTCTGCGTTACTGCATGAAAGCTACGTTTGCGTGCAACACGCAAGCGGACTTCCCATATACGTCTTTCCCAAGCCCATGACGGGCACGTACGCCTTGTTTGCCGTACGGTACGGTTCTCTGGACTCGGCGTTTTCGGTCAATGGGGGAGAGGTACAGACCGTTCCCGACGGAATTGCTCATTTTTTGGAGCACAAGCTGTTTGAGGCGGCTGACGGAAGCGACGCCTTTGCGCGTTTTTCTGCCCTGGGAGCAGATGCCAACGCTTATACCGATTATACCAAAACGGCGTACCTGTTTGGCTGTACCGACCGTTTTTCGCAGGCTCTTGAGGAACTGTTGCGCTTTGTGACCGAGCCGCACTTTACCAAAGAGTCGGTCAAGCGCGAGCGCGGCATTATTGCCGAGGAGCTTCGTATGTACGACGATAACCCTTGGGAGCGCGCGTACCAGAATTTGCTCAAGGCGCTTTACCACAAGCATCCCATTCGCAAAAACATCGGCGGCACGGTGCGTTCCATTCAGAAGATCACGCCCGAGCTGTTGTATCATTGCTATCACACCTTTTACCGCCTTTCCAACATGGCGTTGGTGGTGTGCGGAAACGTGAGTGCCGACGAGGTGCTGGCAGTTGCCGATCGCGTGTTGCCCAAGTCAACCGAGGAGCCGACGGTGGTGCAGACCGTGTATCCCACCGAGCCCTGCAAGGTCGCGCGGACACGTATAGAGGCGAGAATGCAGGTGTCAAAGCCGATCTTTCATATCGGCATCAAAGATCGCGTGTTGCCCAACACCACCGCCGGGCGGTTGCGCCGTGACCTTGCCATGACCTTGCTCAACGAGATCCTTTTTTCGCAGTCGGAGGCATTTTACTCCGAGCTGTTTGAGGAGGGGCTCATTACACCTTCCTTTGCGCACGGCTATTCCTCGGCAGATGGATTTGGCTTTAACTGCATTTCGGGCGAATCCGACCAGCCCGAGGAGGTCTTTGCGCGCCTGAATGCTTATTTGGAGCGCACTCGCCTTGAGGGACTTTCGGACGAAGCGTTTGAACGCTGTCGCCGCGTGCTCTACTCCGACGAGATCCGCGCCTACGACTCCACCGACGAGATTGCAAACCGCTTGCTGTCCTTCGTGTTTGACGGATCGGAGCTGTTTGACGTGCCGGACGTACTGCAATCTCTGACTAAAGAGGAGCTGGAAACGCTTTTGCGGGAGTTTTATCTGCCCGAAGCGTTTGCTATGTCGGTGATACTGCCGCATGAAAAAGAATGATCAAAGCAAAATAAAAATTTACGTTACAGAAAGGATCACATCGTATGAATTCTACGTTCGTTTCTTTCCCGCAATTCGGCATTGAGGAGTGGGAGATGAACAAGGTCGCGTTTACCTTGTTTGGAAAATTGCAAGTTCGTTGGTACGGTCTTATCATAACCACGGGCATCTTTCTTGCATTTTTGTACGTCATCTGGCGTGGCAAAAAGCAGGATCGTGTCACTTCCGACGACATTATCGACATTGGACTGTTAACGGTGGTGCTCGGCGTAATCGGCGCACGTGCCTACTACGTTTTGACCTCGCTTGAAAATTATCACAGCCTGCGCGATGCGTTTGCCATTTGGGAGGGCGGTCTCGGCATTTACGGCGGTATTATCGGCGGCTGTCTTGGTATTGTGATCGTTTGTATTCGAAAAAAGATCCCGTGGCGCAAGCTGTTTGATATGGCGGCTCCCGGCGTTATGATCGCGCAAGCACTTGGCAGATGGGGCAACTTTATCAACGGTGAGGCATACGGCTACGCCATTGGCGACACCACGCGTTTCTTCTTCTTTAACAAGGAGCTGGTGCTTTCCTCGGGCGAGGGAACGATCTTCAATTTCTTGCGTATGGGCTTGCGTCAGGGCGGTGTTTGGACGTTCTATCATCCCACCTTCCTTTACGAGAGCCTTTGGAACGTGTTGGGCTTTGTGCTGGTCAACCTGTTCTATAAGCATAAGAAATTCCACGGACAGATCGCGTTGATGTACTTTACCTGGTACGGCTTTGGACGTATGTTCATCGAGGGCTTCCGCACCGATAGTCTTTACGTTCCTGGCACCGATCTGCGCATTTCGCAATGCGTGGGGCTGATCTGCTTTGTGGTAGGCGGCGTGCTGTTGCTCGTGTTCTCCATTCTCACCCGTCACAACACCCCTTTGTTGCAGTTGGCAGATGCAGAGGCAGAGGCGACCGAAATGCCCGCTGAAGCGAACGAAGAAGAATCCGAGGCAGATACCGATGCGGCAGAGGATGCGCAAGAGGAAGCCGAAGAAACGGACGAAACTGAAAAAACAGAAGAAAAAGAAAAACCGAGCTTATTGCAATCGGTTGAAAGCGTATTGCTCGAACAGAAAAAACGAAGCTCCGAGGAGGAAGAAACCAATGGCAACGAGAATTGACGGCAAACTGATCTCCGCACAGATCCGCGAGGAGATCAAGGCAGAAACGGCACAGTTTGAAAAAGAAAACGGCTTTTTGCCGGGACTTGCGGTGATCATTGTGGGCGAGAACCCCGCATCGCAGGTGTACGTACGCAATAAGAAGAAGGCGTGCGAGGAGGTCGGATTCTACTCCCGCGTGTACGAAATGGCAGAGAGCACTACGCAAGCGGAGCTTAACGCGCTGGTGGACGAGCTGAACGCAGACGAGGCGATCCACGGTATTCTCGTGCAGCTTCCGCTCCCCAAGCATCTGGACGAGACCGAGGTGCTGTTGCGCATCAACCCCGAAAAGGACGTTGACGCCTTCCACCCTTACAACGTGGGCAAGATCATGATCGGCGACTATAGCTTTTTGCCCTGCACCCCCGCGGGCGTCATGGCACTCTTGGAGCGCACGGGCGTGGAGATCGCAGGCAAGCAGTGCGTGGTCATCGGACGCTCCAACATCGTTGGCAAGCCCATGGCAATGCTCCTGTTGCACGCAAACGGTACGGTGACCGTGTGCCACAGCCGCACCAAGAACCTCTCCGAGGTCACAAAGCAGGCTGACATTTTGGTGGTTGCCATCGGTAAGGCAGATTTTGTTACTGCCGACATGGTCAAGCCGGGCGCAGTCGTTATTGACGTTGGCATGAACCGCCGCGAGGACGGCAAGTTGACGGGCGACGTTGATTTTGCATCTGTCGAGCCCGTAGCGTCCGCTATTACCCCTGTGCCCGGCGGCGTAGGACCCATGACCATTACCATGTTGCTCAAAAACACCTTGACTGCCGCAAGAAATAAGGCAGGCAAGTAAAACTGAATCAAACAAAAAAGGCTTTACCGATCGATCGTATCAGTCGGCAAAGCCTTTTGCTTTTTATCTCTTTTTCTTTCCCGCGAGATTCTTTTGGTTATTGGGCTTTTGGGGGGAGTGTGAGGTGCTTTTTACGTTCCTCGTTGCGCTCTTTGCGCTGCGTGTATCCTTTTTCGTGCTACGCACGTCGCTCTTTGCGCCGCGTGTGCCGCCTTTGGTGGGGCGAGCATCTTTTCCGTTGCTCTTTGCGGTCGCGGTGGATCTCTTCTCTCCCTTATGCGCTGTGTAGGTGCTTGCGGGGCGTACGAGGCAATCGGGCGTGTGACCGATCAGATCGGTGCGCCCTGCCTTTGTGAGTGCCTCGCGCACGAGGTCGGCGTTTTGTGGGCGGTTATATTGCAGGAGGGCGCGTTGGAGCTGTTTTTCGTGGTAGTCGGTCGCCACGTAAACGGGCTTCATGGTCAGGGGATTGATGCCCGTGTAATACATGACCGTAGATGCCGTGCCGGGGGTGGGGTAGTAGTCTTGCACTTGCTCGGGCGCGTAACCGTTCTTTTTCAGGCACACGGCAAGCTCAATGGCATCGTTTAAGGTAGAGCCGGGGTGGCTGGACATCAGGTAAGGCACGAGGTATTGCTCCTTGCCAAGCTGATGGGTAATATCAAAGAACTTTTTGCGGAATTTTTCGTAAACGTCAAAATTGGGCTTGCCCATACAGGAGAGCACCGCCGACGAGCAATGCTCGGGCGCGACCTTGAGCTGACCGCTGACGTTATCCCGAACGAGCTTACAAAAGAAATCGTCGTGCTTGTCCTCTAACAAATAGTCAAAGCGAATGCCACTGCGAATGAACACCTTTTTGATGCCGGGGAGCGCTTCGACCTCTTCGATCAGGTGTTGATACTCGGTGTGATCGACCTTGAGGTTGGGGCAGGGCTTGGGGGCGAGGCACTTGCGGGAGGCACACACGCCGTCCTTGAGTTGTTTATCGCAGGCAGGATAGCGGAAGTTTGCGGTGGGGCCGCCAATATCGTGGATGTAGCCCTTGAAATCGGGGAGCTTGACGATCTTGCGCGCTTCTTCTACCACGCTTTGCACACTGCGCGAACGCACGGTGCGACCTTGGTGAAAGGCAAGGGCGCAGAAGTTACAGCCACCAAAGCAACCGCGGTTGTGGGTAATGGAGAATTTGACCTCCTCAATACCGGGCACGCCGCCCTTTTCCTTGTACGTGGGGTGATAATCACGCATATAGGGCAGAGCATACACGCGGTCGAGCTCGGCACGCTCCAGGGGCGGCATGGGGGGATTTTGCACCAGCATCTTGCCGTCGTACAGCTCGCAAATGGCGCGGCCGTTGATCGAATCCTGGTTTTTGTATTGCACGCCAAACGCCTGTGCGTATTTGCGCGTGTCGTTTTTGAGCTCATTATAATCAAAGGTTGCCGCTACGTCGTAGTGAACGGCGTCCTCGGGCTTGCAA
>JAZQYE010000280.1:0-2034 GCA_045633385.1 Eubacteriales bacterium
GGCGTCGGAAGCCTCGGCAAAGATGCGGAGCAGAGGCTCGGTGCCGGAAAAGCGGCAGATGACAAAGGAGCCGTCGGCAAAATAGACCTTGCAGCCATCCTCATAGCCTACGCGAACAACTTCGGCATCAAATTCGGGCAGCTTTTTGTCTACCATCAAGGTCTTTTGAATTTCGGGCTTGCGCTCGGCAGGGAACTCAAGGTTTGCCTCGATCATTTCATGTGTTCCAAAACGCGCTTCCATTTCCTGCAGCATTTTAGTCGGGGAGCCAATTGCGCACACCATCTCAATAAAGAGGGAGGCTGCGTAGATGGAATCCTTGCCGTGAATGTGTCCGCGCACGGTCAAGCCGCCCGAGGATTCACCGCCCAAAACGGCGTCGTATTGGTCAATCCCTGCGGAAATATATTTGAATCCAATGGGGACCTCATAGCATTTTTCACCAAAGGATTCGGCGATGCGATCCAGCATATGCGTGGTTGCAAGGTTGCGCACCACGGGGCCGTTCCAACCCTTATATTCGTGCAGATAGTAATAGAGCAGGCACAAGATTTGGTTGGCGTCGATGTAATTACCTGCCTCGTCTACAACGCCCAACCGGTCGCCGTCGCCGTCAAAGGCGATACCAAGGTCGTAGCGGCCGTCTACCACGTGACTGCGCAGATCTTTGAGTCGAGTTGCCGTAGGTGCGGGAATGCCACCGCCAAAGTAAGCGTCCTTGTTATCGTTGATCAGGTCAACGGTGCAACGGAGTGACTGTAAAATGACCATGAGAGGATACGTACCCGAGCCGTGCATAGGGTCGAACAAAATGCGCAGATTGCGGTCCTTGATCAACGGCTGATTCAGCTTTTCTAAAATATGATCGATAAAGTCGTTAAAGGGGGCGTGCAGATAAGAGATGAGCCCGCGACGCTCTCCCTCGGCAATGGATATAGAATCGATGACGGTATCGGCATCCTCCTCCAGCAAAGCCTCCAGATGAGACGTCGTTTCTATCGGTGCGTCTCTGCCCTCCTCAACAATCAGCTTAATGCCATTGTAGGAGGCAGGGTTATGGCTGGCGGTGACCTCCAGACCGTAATGGAGCGCACGATGCTTGACCAAAAACATGATCAGCGGCGTGGGAGTGCTGCGCTCAATCAAAATGGTGGAAATACCCTGCGCGGATATGACCTCTGCGATCCAGCGAGAGGATACCTCGGAGAGAAAGCGGCGGTCGTAGCCAATAACAATGGGTTTGTCGACCTTGCCCTCCTCGCGCGCCAAGCGGCAAATGGCGTAAGCGACGCGGCGGATGTTGGACTTGATAAAATCGTCGCCGATGATACCGCGCCAGCCTCCCGTTCCAAATTTGATGGGCGCGGCGCATGGTTGCTTTTGTTGCGTGCTCATAATGGTTCCTCCGTAAAAATATTTGCAATTTTATTATACAAAGTTTTTTTCAAAAAAACAAGTCCTATTTTACAAAAGTGGCTAAATTAAAATAAGTAGGGGCAAAAATAAAAGAAAAATGCAAGCAAAATTTGAAAAATATGAAAAAAAGACGTAAAAGAATCAAAAAATTTCGTTTTTGCTCTTGCAATACGAGTTGATTTCATTTATAATATAGAGTGACAGAAAATGCCCGACGACGGGCGGATCTTAAAATTATGCCTTGCGAGAGGATGCAAGGGAACATCAGGAGGAATTTCAAATGAAAATTTTGGTTATCAACGCAGGTAGCTCTTCGATCAAGTATCAGCTGTTCGATATGGAAAACGAGACTGTTCTTGCAAAGGGACAGGCTGACCGTATCGGTATTGAGGGCGGTAACTTTAAGCAAAAGGTAGAGGGCAGAGAGGATTATAAGATCGATATCTTTATGCAGGATCACGCAGCGGCTGTCAAGCTCGTGCTTGAGACCCTGACCTCGAAGGAGAACGGTGTAATCGCGTCTCTTTCCGAAATCTCTGCAGTCGGTCACCGCGTGCTTCACGGCGGCGAAAAGTTCTCCGGCTCCGTTATCATTGACGAAAAGGTCATCGCAGCTAT
>JAZQYE010000281.1:0-15628 GCA_045633385.1 Eubacteriales bacterium
CCCAACAGCGCACTGCCGTAGGCACACGCCTGCGACGTGCCAGAGAGATAGATCTCGCGGCCGAGGACGTCGGCGTAGATCTGCATCAGCAATTCGTCCTTTTCGGCAATGCCACCCGCGGCGTAGATCTTGTTGACGGTAATGCCGCTTTGCTCGTAAATATCAAGGATCCGCTTGGTTCCGTACGCGGTGGATTCGATCAGCGCACGGTAGATCTGCTCGGGCTTGGTGTTCAGGTTCAAACCGAGGATCAATCCACTGAGGCTTCCGTTGACGTAGGGCGTGCGGTTTCCGTTGAACCAATCCAATGCCAAAAGACCGTTTGCACCGGGCGAGAGCAGGGAAGCCTTGTTACGCAAATACTTGTGTATGCTCAAGCCCTGCGACTTGGCATCCTCCGTATAAGCGGCGGGAAGGCAGTTATCAATAAACCACTCAAAGCTATCGCCAACCGATGCCTGACCTGCTTCAAATGCGTACAATCCGTCAATGATACCGTCCTTGACGTAGCCCGAAATACCGGGAACGTATTGCTTTTGATCGCTGAGCAGAATGTGACAGCTTGACGTTCCGATGATCATCAAAAGCTCACCCGGCTGTGTAATGCCGAGCGAGGGGAGCGCGGCGTGAGCGTCGATAAACGCGGGAGCGACGGGCGTACCTGCAAAAAGTCCCGTTTGCTCTGCCGTTTTTTTTGTAACGTAGCCTGCCGTTTGTGAGAGCTTGGTCACATCGGTACTGATCTTTGTGCCAACGGCACCTTGCAGCTTGGGATGCAATGCTCCCAAAAAAGCCGCGTCGGGGTAGCCGCTCTCCTCGTTCCACGTCGCCTTAAAGCCCGTGGTGCAAACGGAGTGCGTTTCCTTGCCCGTCAGCATCCAAACGATCCAATCTCCCGCCTCGATAAAGCGGAAGGTGCTGTCGTAAACGTCGGGGGCTTCGTTCAAGATCTCCAAGACCTTGGGGAAGAACCATTCGCAGGAGATCGTACCGCCGTACTGCTGGAGCCAAGGCGCGTTCGTGCTTTTGGCAAGCGCGTTGATGGTATCGGCTTCTGCCTGCGCGGCGTGATGCTTCCACAGCTTGACGTAAGCGTGTGGTGTGTTTTCAAATTCCTTTGTAAAGCACAGCGGCGTGCCGTCCTCCAATACGGGCAAAACGGTCGAGGCGGTAAAGTCAACGCCGATTCCCGTAATGCTTTCGGGCGCTACGTCGGACGTGGTCAGGCAATCGGTAATGACTGCGTACATGGAGTCCAGATAGTCACGCGGATGTTGCAGGGCGTAGTCGTCGGGCAGGGGAGAACCGTCCAAAAAGGTAGAGGACAGAATGCCGTGCGCGTATTCGGAAACGGACGTCGCTTTTATATTTCCGCTTTCCAGGTCGAGCAGTACGGCTCTGACCGAAAGCGTTCCAAAATCAAGTCCCAGGGAATATTTGCTCATGCTGAGCTCCTTTCTGTTAAGGTATTGGTGGGGCGGTATTTATGCCTTTAAATATTGCTCCAGGGCGTCGGTTGCCAGCTTCATCTGCTTCATGCAGCTTCTGCCGTAATCGGTCAATTCCTCGCTGCGGCGGTTGCGTGCGACGTTTTGGGTGGGAATGTCGCACAAATTCATATGGTACTTGGCAGTCAAGGGATAGGGGAGTCCCACCTCTGTAAAGCCGAAGGTGCCAATGACCGATTGTACCAACGCCGCCTTTTCGGGTTCTTTTGCAAAGTTCTCGCCCAGCCACGCGTAAAGCGCGGGATGGAAGTTGCACATAATGCCGCAGTAGCCGTGTGCACCGCTTTGCATCGATTCCAACAGCGTTTGGCAGTTGGCGTTGAGCAAGCGGAACTCGCTTCCGCGCAGCTGCTTGACACGTTCCGCAATAATGGCAGCGTCACAGCAGGTATCCTTCATGTAGTAAAATCTCCCGGTAGAAAGGCACCAATCCAAAATTTTGGGTGTGACCAGACGTTTGTAGGGATGGGGGCACTCGTAAAGACCGAGCTTTGCTTCCTTGGGAAGCGCGGCTATGATGCGCTCGGCATTGGCGATAAAGACGTCATCTCCCTCGTTGTTGGGGTCAAGACGGTTGGTGATCATGATCAGAGCGTCGGTACCGCTTTGCCAAATGGCGTTCAGCTCGGTGATCTGATCCTCCATCGAGTCGCTGACGTGTCCCGAAGAGACCACGGTAAATTGGCGACCGCTCGCTCGCTTCAGCTCCTTGGCTCTTGCGTAAACGCGGCGGTTGAGCTCCACGCGCTCCTCAAGGGAGAGGTAAAAGATCTCGCTGGATTGGCAAACGGCAAAAATACCGTTCAAGCCGTTTTCAAAGTACCAATCCACGTATTTGATCGCGGTGTCAAAGTCCACCTTGCCCTCTGCGGTATAGGGCGTGATCATCGTTGTAAAAATATCCCTCATTTTCAAGCACCTCCATGAATGCGTATGACCTTATTATAGCACATGCGTGCGGCTTTTGCAAGACGTTTCCGCAAAAAAGTGCGTGCCTCTTGGGCGTTGGGGCAGGGCTTGACAAATTTGCCGTTTTGATGTATAATATAGGGGTAATAATCAGCAACCCCCAAAGGAGAACCATTTTATGAAGCTTTTTATTGACACCGCCAACGTAGAGGAGATCCGCAAGGCAAACGAGCTCGGCGTGATTTGCGGCGTGACCACTAACCCCTCCCTGATTGCAAAGGAAGGCAAGAGTTTTGAGGACGTCATCCGTGAGATCACAGCCATTGTCGATGGTCCCATCAGCGCAGAGGTAGTAGCCGACGATGCCGCAGGCATGGTAGAGGAGGCGCACAGGCTTGTGGCGATCCACTCCAATATCGTGATCAAAATCCCGATCACGGCAGAGGGACTCAAGGCTGTCAAGATCCTGTCCGAGCAGGGCATTAAGACCAACGTCACGCTGATCTTCAGTCCTGCGCAAGCATTGCTTGCCGCGAGAGCGGGAGCAAGCTACGTCAGCCCGTTTATCGGTCGTTTGGACGACATTTCCGACAACGGTATTTCGGTGGTGGACGACATTGCCGCTATTTTTGAGATCCACGATATCAAGACCGAGATCATTGCCGCATCCATTCGCGGCCCGCAGGACGTGACCGACTCCGCCAAGCACGGCGCGCACATTGCAACCGTGCCCTACAAGGTACTGCTCCAAATGCTGTCGCATCCCTTGACCGACATTGGCATTGCACGTTTTATGGCAGATTGGAACAGCGCATTCCAAAAATAACCATCGATCAACCAACGCATTCGAGCTTGCCGATCCACTCGGCAGGCTCGCTTTTTGCTCTGCTTATTAATATTTATATATTATACATATTTTTTGCCAAGAACCCTATTGACACGCTCTCAAAAGTATGCTATAATTCAAAGGTAACCCGCGCTGCGGGAAAAAAACAAAAAGGAGAAAAACCATGAAAAGAACCACGCGCATTCTTGCACTGCTTTTGGTATTCATGATGGTGCTTCCCATGCTTGCACTCCCCACCTTTGCAGAGGGTGAGCAGGAAGAGGAAGAGACCAAAGAGTACGTAAAGCAAGTGCTCTGGTCCGAGAACTTTGAGGGCCAAACCGTTGGCGATTACATTGCCAAGGGCGACTCCGGCTACCAAGCAAAAATCAAAGAGGAGGCAGGCAACAAGTATTGGGAAATTCCCGTATTCGGCTATGACGCAAACGGCAATCCCAAGGCATTCCAATGCACCGAGAGCGGTGTAGCGGTCAACAAGTGTGCTTGCCAAAACATCAATAAGAACCTCATCATCAACAATGATGGCGTATCCTACAACGATCACGAGACCGTTGTATTTGCGGCTGATTACTACATTCCCGCAGATGCACACGGACACATGACCGTTCAGTTCCGCAGAGCCTCCAGCGCAAGCTCCAACGGCGGCGCCGAGGCAGCTATCACCTGGTTCGACCTTTACACGCTCGATTATCAAACGGCGGGCAAGGCAACCTTTAAGGTTCACGGCGACACCAACGCTGTTTACGAGCAGGCAACCATCACCACCGGCGGTTGGATCACCATCGAAATGGAGATCAACCTCGCTACCGGCGCAATGAAGCTCTATGCAAACGGCGACCTGTGCGTTGATTGCCAGATCTACAAGAACGGCGCAAAGCTGACCAACATCACTGTTGCGGCTAACGACTGGACTGTTTACAAGACCACCAACAACAGAACCACCCAAAACCAGGATAAGGGCGCGATCCGCATCGACAACGTAGAGATCTACGCAAAGGTAGATGCTTCCAAGCTGGCTGTTTACGGCGAGCAAAACTTTGACGGCTTGACCGCAGGTAACGCATTGGCTACCACCGATGGCTTTGCGGCTGTTCCCACCTACTCTACCGTTAAGGAAGAGAACGGCAACAAGTTCGTTCGCGTTCCCCTGGTAGGCGGCAATGGCTCCGGTAACTATGATAAGTCCATTCAGGTCAACCACGACGCGCTGACCGGTGGCTCCAGCATTACCGTAGAGGTTGATTACCGTCCTCACTTCAACGGTACCACCAACAATACCATCGAGGCACAGTTCCGCAGATACGGCTGTACCGGCCCAGACGGTGCTGTTTACGAGTCCACCAAGTGCCAGTACATGAACCTGTACAAGATCAACCTCAACAACGGCTCCCTGACCAACTGCGGCACCGTAGTTCCCGGTGCTGTTGGCATGAAGATGGATGAGTGGAATACCCTCACCATGATCTTCGATATGTCTAACGGTCACTACAGCATCCTTGTCAACGGCGCTCTGTACGCTTACAACAACAATCCTACCTTCCAGTACCTGAACGGAAGCTGGGTTGCCGTTACCAACGCTACCGACGTTACCATTGATGCTAACATGTTCATTCTTGCAAAGTGCAACAAGACCGCAGATGCTTACACCTCCACCGACCTCGGTGAGGCTACCTCTTACATCGACATTGACAACTTCAAGATCTACGAGACTCGTGAGGCAAAGGTAAACATTGACAACGAGAACGTAAAGATGATGGAAGGCGACGTGATCGACCTTGCAATCGACGGCAATCTTCCTCTCTGGACCGAGATTACCGTAGGCGGTGAGACCTACACCACCACCGCAGCATCTGTTGTTGCAAAGGACGGTATGAAGATCGTTCGCAGAACCCTGACCCTGACCGCAGCCGAGATCTCCGCACGCGTTAAGACCCCCTTGGGCTTGCGCTTTGTAACCTCCGTAGATAAGGGCGAGTACGCATCCATCTCCTCTAACGAGAACGTACAGGAGATCAAGATGGGTACCATCATCGCTCCCAAGGATGTAGCACTTACGCTGTCCGCATTTACCGCTGAGGCACTTGCAGAGTTTGATGGCGAATACCTCAACGTTGTGGCTACCCCCGGTAAGTGGTACGGCTTGACCTCCGGCAGCTATCAATTTGCAGGCTCTATCGTTGATATGTATGAGCACAACTACAACAGAGAGTTTATCGGCGTTGGCTACATCACCGTTGTGATGAAGGACGGCTCCGAGTACACCGTATGTTCCGCAACAAAGGAGACCGCAGTTGCAGGTACGCTTGCCGCTGCCGCTAAGGATGAAATGGAAAATAATGATAAGTTGAATGACCTGCAAAAGGCAGCTCTCAAGCCCTTTGCTGATGCATACGTTGAGAGTATGGAAGAAGCTTACGTAAGAGATCTTACCGGATTGAACGTGCTTGCAATTGGCGATAGCTTGTTCTTCGGTGCACAAAATACCACCCGCGGAAAGCAGTGGATCAACCTGCTGGGTCACCAGTACGGCTGGAACCTGACCAACCTCGGTATTGGCGGTGCGACCATCTCCTACAAGCAGGGTCAGACCAACTACTCCATGTATCAGAACCTGATGAACAATGACGACTTCTGCTTCGGCGGTCACAAGAACACCAACTTCTACTCCACCGGTAACCCCTCCGGCAACCCCGAGGACGTTGATATCATCCTGCTGCAGGGTGGTAGCAACGACTACGGCCCCAAGGTAGGTGCACCCATGGGAACCGTTGATTCCAGCGATCCCGCAACCTTCCTCGGCGCATGGTCCTTGATGGCTGACGAGCTGTTGGAGACTTACCCCAACGCGATCATCGTTTTCATGACCGCATGGGAGAATAACAACCAGAACCGTACCGACGGTGCAAACGCGATCGAGTACACCAGCAGCGTAATCGACCTGTATAACGCTTATTATGCAGAAGAGGATCGCGTTATGCTCATCAACTCCGGTTCTCCTACGGTTTCCGGCGTTAACATGAGAGATGCTTCTTTCAGAGCTACCTATGCATACGATGCATTCCACCTCAACGATGAGGGTATGAAGCTGATGGCTGACAACATGCTGCCTTACCTGTGGCAGATCGTTCAGTACAAGAATACTCTGAAGTAATTCTACAAAACACAGAGGCTGAGTCACGTGACTCAGCCTCTTTTGATGTATAATAAGTATCCCCCCGTAAAACGGGGGGATCATGTGATATTAAGGTTTCAAGCCTTGATTGGATGCAAGACCGAAGGCGATGCTGACAAAGTTTTGCAGGGAGGATGTTGGCGCGACAAGCTTTTTGGCAATGATATCCGCCTCGGTGATTTTTGCGTACAGAATGTGTCCGCGTGCGGCGCGTTCGTAATCGTACTGAATGTAAATCTCGCCGTTTTCACCCTCCGTCATATCGGGGTAGGAGATCTTGTTGCGCGTGTCGATGGTAAGACCGCCGTACCAGGTCTTGCCGTCATCGTCGGAGAGGAAGACGGTCAGATCATATCGGCTGGTGGTCAACGTATCAATGGTTCTTCCGTGCTTGATCAGAATCAGCTTTCCGGAGCTGAGACGGCGAATGCAGAAGCGGGAGGCGAGATGCGCGATATTGGAGACTACGGGTTCCGACCAAGTGGCACCCTTGTCGGAGCTGTGAGCAACAAAAATACCGTTGTTGGTTCTGCCGTACATGGTCAGCGTCCCGTCCTTGTTTTCTATTACCATATGCTCATCAAAGCTGGTGTCCGGAAATTTGACTATGCCGCGCGCCTTCCAAGTCTTTCCCTGATCGACGGAGGCATATACCCATGCACCGCGCTCGTTGTCCAGCTCGCGGTAGCAATCAGTAAAGCCGCCGCTGATATTTTTGCGTTGCCACAGCGAAACGTTCATTAAATACGTGCCGTCCGATAGGACGATGGGCTTATTGAGCGACATTCCGTAGGATACGTACACGGGATCGCTCCAAACGAGGGTGTCCGCATCGGGATTGTCGCAACGAATGTACCAGTTACTGCTCTTCCCGTCAAACTGTCCAAGGCTCTGGTTGAAGAAGAGCCACAAGCGCCCCAGGGGATCCAGCCAAAGGTTTCCGACCAGTGCAGAGCGTGCACAGGGGAGATCTGCGCTGTGAGGGTCAATAACGAGGATCGGGTCGCTCCAATCTTTTCCGTCGGTATCGCTCATGGCAAGCACAAAGAACGCTTTGTCACTGTCTCCGCCGCCTACCCAGCAGCTGAAAAGTCTGCCTTCGCGTGTACGCTCAATGCCAATGGTCATGGCATAATCCAAATTGTCGTAGCTGTACTTGGGCAGAGGGGAGTGGTTGATCTGCGGCATTTCTTCGCCTTTTTTCAAAAGCTCGGGAGTGATGCGAAGCACGTTTTTTGAGTAGAGACGATCATCGGGGTTGGAGCGGTCAAAGTAGTTGCGCTGATCCGTGCCGTAGTTTTGTGCCACTTCGTCGGCGCTCAACGCACGCTCGTAAAAGCGGATATCATAGTATTCGCTTAGGGCAAGACGGCTTTCTTTGCCGGAGTTATCATTGAGTTTGAGCGTGTCGGCACTCAAAGATGCGTCGGCCGGAAGTCGGGATGCCTCCTTGCCGTTGACATACAAAATGCAGCTGCCCCCCAATTCAAAGGTTAAGGTCAAGGTCAGGTTGTACGTGTCGGTACAATCGTAGGTCAAGCGGTCGTAGGAAGAACCGCGATAGAATTGAATCTGATTTTTTGATTTGCTGTAAAAAAGTGAGAACTGATCGTTCATACTCCATAAAAATGCGGGATTCGGACTTTTTACGGTACTTCCCACGTCAAAGCTTCCAATGGCAAGTTCAACGGTAAAGCAATCGCTGTTGACAAGATCGGTCATTTCCTTCGGCAAAATGAGTGCGTCGTCCTCAATAACGTAAGAGCTTCCTCTCCATTTTCCGCTGTCGAGGGGGACGTTCATCACGGTGTTTCCGTTTCCACTCAAATCAAACCAGGTGGTTGATTGTGCATTAAAAAGTTTTTCGGCTGCGTTAAATCTGCCGCTATAATGTGCATATAAATCCTTGCTGACGTAGGCTTCCAATTCTAATTCCGGCTCCTTTTCTGCACCGTTCGATGCGGTTGTGGTTTCCCCGTTGTTGGGCACGGTGGGGACTTCCGTGCTGTCTGTTCCGCCGCTATCGGTATTTGGCATGCTCGTTGTACATGCGGCAAGTGAGAATGTCAGTAACAGAGAGGAGAGCAAAAGGGACAAGATTCTGTGTATTCTTTTCATGGTTTTTTCATCCTTTCTTGTTGTGATACGTCTATTATAGCAAAGCAAAAAGGAAATGTAAATAGTTAAATTGGCGCTATATATTGACAAATGTGCTTTTTTGCGCTATAATGAGCAAAAAAGGAGGAGTGATAAAGTGAAACACGTGTTTATGATGCAAATGGGCGATGGCGGCGTGCGCGCACGCTATACACGCGGCTCACAAATGGTAAAAGGGCGGGAGTTTCATTTGTACCACGAGCTCCTTCTGCTTTTGGAGGGGGAGGCGGAATTGATTACCGATGAGGGATGCATTCCGCTGATGCCGAAAACGCTGGTGGTTATTCCGCGCGAGTGCTTTCACCAGATTTTACTTCATGGAAGTGAGCAGGATTACTGCCGCTGTGTGTTACGCATCGAGCATACCTCGGAGCTTGCTGAGCTGTTAGACAGTAAGCTGGAGCGTGTGTATGCGATGGAGGTGAGCCGTGAGATCCAACGGCTGTTTGAATATCTGATCAATGCCTTTTCTCGTGATTTTTCGCCAACGGAGCGTACGTGCTTTTTGCAGGCAATTGCCACGTTGGTGCTTTTAGAGTTAAAAAAACAACCGGAGCAAAGACGCAGTGGGGATGCCAACGCCAAGCACTTTCGCTCCATCACCCATGCCGCGCTTTGCTATATAAATGATCACGAGCATGAAATGGTAAAGATCGAACAGATTGCCGCTGCTCTGCACGTCTCTCGTTCTTATCTTTGTCACGCCTTTCGGGAGGATCTGCACATTCCCATTCATTCGTACATTTTGAAGAAAAGGCTTGTGTCGGCGCATCAGCGCATTCTCATGGGGGAGTCTCCCACCGAAGCGGCGAACCAATGCGGTTTTTTCGACTATTCCGGCTTTTATAAGCAGTACGTCAAAATGTTTGGCACGTCTCCGTCAAAGCGAACGAAATCGGAGAGAGGCTGAGTTCAACCGAACTCAGCCTCTTTTGTGTATTTGGAATTGTGGAGTTTTGTGAAATTTTGTAATGGCTTGAGGGGGAACTTTTTCAAAAGGTCCCCCTCAAAAAATTCTAACAAGAAATTCTTCTCACTCCCCAACAGCGGCATGGAACGCTTGGGTGAGCGATTGGGCTAGGGTGCGCATACGGTGGGGGGTGACTTTGAGGACACGGCGGTCGTAGGTCAAAAGTCCGTTGGTCTCGTCCTCCACGTCACTGACCTGTGTCAGGACGGCGGCACAGAGCCCCTGACGAATAGCGGGGATCACCTCATCCAGATACAGGTGCTCCAAGGCGTCCTCAAAAGCGGCGGTATCAAGGCAAGTGCGGTATCCGTAGGTCTTGTCGAGATTGAAGGCGTGCCCCTCCAACTTGCAAGAATAGCCCCCAAACTCCGAGAGCACCAAAGGCTTGTCTGCCGCCGTCAGCGAGATGGGCTTGAAATATACGTGCTCGCTTTGCACGTCGCTCTCCACGTCCGAGAACCACCCCGAAGCCGTGTCGTAAACGCGCGTGGGGTCGTTCTGCTTGAGCTCGGCGTAGATGCGCGAAGCATCGCGATACTGTCCCCAGCCCTCGTTAAAAATGGTGTAGTAGCAAACGCAGGGGTGATTGTAAAGCAGCTCTTGCACGGCGCGCGCACCGTTTTCAAAATCTGCACGGCGACGGGCACTCGCACGGTGCGCAATGCCTTTTTTGAGACCAATGGTAGGCAGAACGGTGTCGATCACAAAATGATATTTGCCGTTGTTGAGCATATCCTGAAAAACGACCATGCCGAGGCGGTCACACTCGTAATAAAAGATCTCGGGCTCGGTCTTGATGTGCTTGCGGAGCATATTGAAGCCGCATTCCTTCATTTTTTGAATGTCGTAGCGGTAGCCGTCGGGGGTGGCAGGCAGATAGATGCCGTCGCTGTAATAGCCTTGATCCAACAGACCGTGGAAGAAATAGGGCTTGCCGTTGAGCGCAAGATAGGCGCGCGAACCGCTACGCTCTATCGTTACGGTGCGCAACGCGAAATAAGAATCGATCACGTCCGTTCCGCTTTGCAGGGTGAAAAAGTAAAGATACGGATCTTCGGGAGTCCATAAATGCACCACGTCGGGCGCAAGCACAAAGCGGTCTCCCTCATAGGTGTAGGTGAGGTCTCCCTTTTCGCTATGCAGAGTCAGCGTCTTTTGGGGAGCACCGCCCGTCGTTTCAACGGTGACGCTGTTGAGCGTGGGCGTCAGGCGCAACGAGGCGATATGCTGTGTGGGAACGCTCTCCAGCCATACGGGCTGCCAAATGCCGCTGATGGGCGTGTACCACATTCCGCCACGCTTTTTGCGTTGCTTGCCATAGGCAAGCTCGGTGTCAAGCTCGTCGGTCACCATCACGTACAAAAAGTTTTGACCGATCATCGCCGCCTCGGTAACGTCCGCCTCAAAGGGCAAATATCCCCCCTCGTGCTTACAAACGAGCACGCCGTTGAGATAGATCTCCGCAATTTGATCGACCGCACCGAAATGCAACAGAATGCGCTCATTCCAAAACTCCTTTGTTAATTCAAAGGTCTTGCTGTAGCAGTAGCGCTCTCCCTTTTTCAACGTGCGGCAAATGCCCGAAAGATCGGTCTCGGGGGCAAACGGTACGCGAACGGTGCCAAGCTCTTCGCGGATCTTTCCGCGGTCTGCGGCAAGATCCCACTCGCCACAGAGAGAGAGGTAGGATGCGCGCTTCATTTGCGGACGGGGGTACTCCTTTGCCCATTCGTCACCCGTTGCATTCTCCTCAAACGAGGTGTGCAAGCGCACGGTGCGCGGTCTTTTCCAAAATCCGACCAACAAGAGCAACAGTACAAGAAGAACCGCCGCGCCGAGTGCCGCCAAAAAGATGTTGGCGTTTGGCAAAAAGGAGGTCGTTCCGTCGTTGTTGAGGATCGTTTCGGCATTCGCCAGCACCGCACTGCCAATGGCAGGGCCGATGACACCGGGGAGCAAGACCTGTGCGCAGATGCGCACGCCCTGTAGCATACCCGATTTTCCTGCGGGAATGAGATCGCGGATCTTTGCGCCAAATACCGCCATACCTGCAAGATAGCCGCACATCATCAAAAGAGAGCCGACGAACACGAGTGCCGTTCCCTTGAAAAAATACAGCAACACGTAGCCCGACATCAGCCACGCAAGGCTGATCCACGCGGCAAAATCAAAGCCCTTTTTGTCATAGACCTTGCCCCACAGCGCCGTGACTACCGATGCCACGATAATAGCAGGTGCCATGATAAAAACGTAGTTGCTCATCTGCAACGATTTTTCGTAATAGATGATCAGATACGGCATAAAGATTTGAATAGAGATATTGAACACCACAAAAGCGATCAGATAAAAATACAACCCTTTGTTGCCGCGTACGGTAGAGGGACGGAAGCCGTAGATCACGTTCTTCCAATATCCCGTCTCCGAACGGACGCAGGATTTGGGATCATCGATCAAAAAGAAGCCAAGCACCCCCACCGTGATCACAACGCCGCCGATGATGGCAAAGATCCACACCCAGCTCTCGGGCAGGGTCAGATCAAAAAACATAAAGCCGCCAAACACCGCCAAAATGGCAACCAGCGGCATCATGGCGTTGATACCCTCTGCCGCGCCGCGGTTTACACCATCCACGCTGTCGGTCAGCCATGCGTTAAAGGCGGCATCGTTTGCCGATGAGCCGAAAAAGGTCATGACGCAATCGAGAATGATGACCAGCGAGATCGCCACCGCCGAGGCATTTGTTGCAAGATATACGGCAGGGTTAGATTGGTCGATGCGGATGAGGCAAAAACCAAGAATGGAAATACCCCACAAAATGTAGCCGCCGCACATAAAGAGCTTGCGCTTGCCGATGCGGTCGGAGAGTGCACCGATGAGCACGGTGGTCAGCGTTGCCGAAACGGCACTTGCCGACACCATGAGCGAAATATCCGAAGCGGAAGCGTGGAACATATTGTAAATAAATACGTTCAGGTACATATTTTCTACGACCCACGCCACCTGCCCGATCAGGCTGAAGAGTGTGAGTGCGCACCAAAAGCGCGGGGAAAGCTTTGTTTTCATATCAAACCTCCGTTTTGCAATGCTTTTTTTCATTATACCACGTTCGTGCGCGTTTTGCAAGCAAAAAAGCATTTGTTCCATCATTTGTGTGATAAAAGGGCAACCGCTTGAGTAACAAAGCGGTGACACGGCAATGAGAGCCTTGTTACCGACCGCACGTCAACCGTTTGGAAAGGCGTTCTGCCTCAAAAAAACACGGGGGTGTTAATGCATTTTGCATTGGACACACCCCCGTGTACGGAGTTAATTTAATTCGTATCCTCCCATAACTCTGCCGAAGCAAAATGTTCGGGAAACAGCATTGCTCTGTCACCGATTATGCGTTGCCTACTTCGGTTCCTTGGTCAAAATCTCAACCGTTCCCGTGATACTGCAAATGGATATTGAATACCCATCACGCCGCAAAGTATTCTCTGTGTGCCCCGAACCGAATTCATCCAAAGTGCAGGTTTTTACGGTCTTTCTTCCATCAAATGAGTAGGAAATGACAACGTCGTGAAATCTATAGCCATTCCACCCGTAAAATCTAAATTGATAATAATTACCGCTCTCGGTAGCGGACATCATGAGATACTTACTGTAATTGCTTATGGATAAGGTTACCATTTCGTTTTGGGGAGTTTCATTTTGAACGTCGAAAGGCGTTGTGGTATCTGAGGGCGCGCTTGTAGGATCGGTAGTGGAATCCTCCGATGATTGACAGCCTACCGCCAGAATGGAAATCAGCAAAGCAAGAATCGCAACAATCGTCCTTTTTACCTTGTCATTCATAACTTCATACCTCTACGCTTCAGCCCGTCGGCAAATTACATATTGATTATAACACATTTTTGGAAAATTGTCAACTCCCTTTTATCTTACCTTACTTATTTTTTGAAAACGCCTTGACATCGCAACTCAATCTTGGTATAATGGTCGCAAAGATAGTCTTGTGAGTAAATAAAACTTTATTTTTGATTTCAACGGAGGTGTAACATGAAATTCGGTGTTGCAAAGGAGGTTACGACCCCTCCCTTTAAAATGAAGCTCGCTTGCTCGGGCAAAATGGACGTGGATTACGAGGATATTTACGACGACGTGTACGCCCGTTGCCTGATATTTGAGAATGCGGGTGAGTATCTTGTGTTGATGTCCTTTGACCTGCTCTTTCACGATCGCTCCTTAAACGATGCGATCGCAGAATATGCAAACCAAGCCTACGGGATCAAGCAAGAGGCTGTTTGCATTTGCTATACGCACGCGCACACCGCCCCCGCTTCCAAGGGCTACCATCCGCTCCACCACGACGATCGGTACGAGCAATTGCTGATCGAGCGCGGCAAGGCATGTATCGACCGCGCCATGGCGACCATGTTTGAGGGATACTACGAGTACGGCTCCATGGAGATCGAAATGAACGACAGCCGCCGTGCCTGCGTAGACGGTCACTATCAGAACCGTCCCGATCCCAACAAGCCCCACGATAAAGAGCTGTTTGTGATCACGGTGCGCGACACCAACGACAAGATCCGCTCGGTGCTGGTCAACTACGCCTGCCATCCCGTGTTTTACCCCGCTCCTCTGACGCTTTGCGGTGAATTCCCTGCGCGTCTTTGCCGCGAGCTGGACGCAAAATATGAGGGCTGTGTTTCGCTCTTTGCTCAATCCGCAGGCGGCGACGTACGCCCACGCCCCGTTGCCGTACCGCTGGAGGACGGCACCTGGAAATGGCGTGCAGGTACGTTTGAGGAAATGGAAAAATTCGGCACGGATCTCGCTCTTCTCGCGCAAGCCCTGATCAACAGCGGCAACATGAAGCGCGGCGCGGCAATCTTTTCGGCGGTACAGTTTGAGATTCCTCTGGAAATGCACGGACGCTCACTTGCAGACTTTGAAAAGCTTTGGGAGCGTTGGAAGGACGATCGCTACGGCCCCAACCGCACCAACGCCTACCTCATTTCACACGGAGGATATGAAAAGCTCTCCGACGTTTTGATGCTCTCATGCCAGATCTTTTGTGTGAACAAGCAGTTTTACATTGCAACCATGGGCGGCGAGCCCTGCTACAACGTCAAGCAGATCGTTCGCGAGGTCTTTGGCGACAGGACGCTCTGTTTTGTGGGCTACACCGATGCGTGTGCCTACATCGTTGACGACGTGATGATCGACGAGGGCGGCTACGAGCCTACCAGCTCACTGGAATACGGACTCAAGGGTAATTTTAAGCGCGGCATCAGCCAAAAGATCAAGGAAGGCTTTACCGAGGCGCTTGCATCTATTTTAGCAGAAAAGGAAGGAACAGAAGCATGACAAAGCTCACTTGCATCGGAGACTCCATTCGCATTCAATACACGCCTCGCGTCAAGGAAATGCTCGGCGAGAATTTTGAGGTCTACGCTCCGCCGGAAAACTGCAGATATTCCAAATTCACCCTGCGCGGCTTGTACGATTGGAAGGCGGCAATGGAGGGAAGTCGTATCGTTCATTGGAACAACGGTCTTTGGGACGTGTGCGAGCTGTTTGGAGACGGCTCGTTTGCTACCGTGGAGGAATACACCGCAAACATGACTCGCATTGCAGACATTTTGCTCTCGCGCCACGAGGTCGTTATTTTTGCAACCACCACTCCCGTCAGCCCACTCAATCCGCACACCAAAAACGCAGACGTAAAGAAATATAACGATGCAGTCGTTCCGCTTTTGAGGGAGCGCGGCGTGATCATCAACGATTTGCATTCCCTTGTTGTTGCCGATCTCGGCCGTTACATCAGTAGTGACAAAACACACCTGACCGAGGAAGGCATTGAGATGTGTGCACGCGCCGTTACCGAATGCATTCAAAAGGCAGCGCAATCGCTCCCCGCTCTCGAGCAGGCAACGCCAAACGCCGACACCTTTGACGACACCGGCGTTCCGATCGAATTCACCGACGGCAAAAAATAAAAAACAAATTGATGCCGATCATACAACCGTATGGTTGCAATTCATTGTGGCAGGTCAAAAGCTTTTGAAAAAGCTTTTGAC
>JAZQYE010000282.1:0-13991 GCA_045633385.1 Eubacteriales bacterium
ACCAAGCTCGTAATTGATCTTTTGAATGTCCTCTACGGGATCTCTGCCCTCAAAGCAAGAGATGTCCACCACGTGCAACAGCAAGCGGCAACGGTCTACGTGGCGCAAAAATGCGTGGCCGAGTCCCGCACCGTCGGCAGCACCCTCGATCAAGCCGGGAATGTCAGCCGCCACAAAGCCGCTCTCACCGCCCGTGCGGACCACGCCGAGGTTGGGGGAGAGAGTAGTGAAATGATAATCGGCAATTTTGGGCTTTGCCGAGGAAATGCGAGCCAAAATAGAGGATTTTCCAACGCTGGGATAACCGATGAGCCCCACGTCGGCAAGCATCTTGAGCTCCAGTACGACCTCTTTTTCCTCACCCTCGGTGCCGTTTTTGGCAAACATGGGAACCTGACGGGTAGGCGTTGCAAAGTGACGGTTGCCCCAACCGCCGCGACCGCCGCGGCAGGCAATATAGTCGGCGCCGTCCTCCTCGGACATATCGTGAATGATCTTGCCGCTTTCGGCATCGCGAATGAGCGTTCCGGGAGGGACCATAATGATCAGATCGTCGGCGGTTGCACCGTGGAACTTGCCGCCCTTGCCGTCACCGCCGCGCTCGGCGATGAACTTATGCTTGTAGCGAAAGGCAAGCAGGGTGTTAGAGCCCGGGTCTACGCGAAAAACGACGTTTCCGCCATGACCGCCGTCGCCACCGTCGGGACCTCCCGCGGCAACGTATTTTTCGCGGCGGAAGGAGACGGCACCGTTGCCGCCGTCACCCGCCTTGATATAAATTTTGACGTTATCAACAAACATAACCGTTACCTCAATATAACAACTGTTTTGGGTGTGCGTTGCTTTTTACTCTGCGTCGTCACCCTTCATACGAATGATCAGCTTGATGGGCGTGCCCGAAAAGCCGAAGGTCTCGCGCAGGCAGTTTTCAATAAAGCGCTGATAGGAGAAGTGGAAGAGCTCCACATTGTTGCAGAAAATAACGAACGTGGGGGGCGCTACGCTGATCTGCGTCATATAATAGATCTTGAGTCTGCGACCCTTGTCGGAGGGGGGCTGAACGCGGATCATGGCATCTCCCAATACGTCGTTGAGCATACCCGTTGTCACGCGCATGACCGATTGACCGTACACGTAAACGATGCGCTCGAACAAATTGATAACGCGCTGTCCCGTTTTTGCCGAGATATAGAGAATGGGAGCATAGGGCATATACGCCAGCTCGGTGCGGATCTTGTTATTGAACTCGTTGTCCGTGGAATTATCCTTTTCGATCAGATCCCACTTGTTGACCACGATGATTACAGCCTTGCCTGCCTCGTGTGCAATTCCTGCAATTTTGGTGTCCTGATCGGTAATGCCCGTGGAGGCATCGATCATCAAAAGGCAGACCTGTGCGCGTTCCACAGCCATATGTGCACGCAAAACGCTGAAGTGCTCGATCTTATCGTCGATCTTGGATTGACGGCGAATGCCTGCGGTATCGATAAAGGTGAATTTGCCGTACTCGTTTTCAACGTGCGTATCGACCGCATCGCGCGTCGTGCCCGCAATATCCGAAACGATGAGGCGGTTTTCACCGATGAGGCGGTTGATGATAGAGGATTTACCCGCGTTCGGCTTACCGATCACGGCAACGTGAATGCTGTCGTCGTCCTCCTCGGTGTCCTGCCAATCGGAGAGGTAGTCCATGCAGGCGTCCAAAAGGTCGCCCGAGCCACTACCGTGGATCGAGGAAACGCCAATGGGATCCTGCTCAAAGCCCAGCTCGTAAAACTCGTAAAACTCCATGGGGGGCGCGCCGATGCTGTCGCACTTGTTGATGCAGGGAACAACGGGTTTGCCGCTCTTTTTCAGCATCACGGCAATGTCGCGGTCGTCTGCTGTCATACCCGTGCGCACGTCACACATAAAGATGATGACGTCGGCGGTGTCGATGGCGATCTGTGCTTGCAGGCGCATCTGCTTGAGAATGATGTTATCGGTCTTGGGTTCAATTCCGCCGGTGTCGATCAAAACGAGCTTTTTGCCTCTCCACTCGGTCTCGCCGTAAATACGGTCGCGCGTAACACCGGGAACGTCCTCTACAATGGAGCGGCGCTCACCGATCAATTTATTAAACAAAGTACTTTTGCCGACGTTTGGGCGTCCGACAATTGCAATAATAGGTTTTGCCATGATGTATCCTTTCTGCTATGAGAGAGTTTGTCCAAAAAAACGGTCAGGCATTCATCGCAATGCCAAGTAAAGCCCGTATCAATTTTGCACCGTCGTTTTCCGAGGGGCAAACGGGAACGCCGAGCCGCTTTGAAAGCTCAGTTGGCGTCATGTCGTCCAAAAAGACGTCGCCGTCGGCACGGAGCATGACCGAGGGGAAGAGAAGCTCGTCGCCAAGCTCCTTGTCCGCAAGCTGCTCACAAACGTCCTTGCCCGTCAACAGCCCCGCAACGGTTACGCTGGTGCCGAAAAAGTGATTTTCGATGCGATAAACGTGAACCTTCAAGCCGGGAACGAGGTCGGTCAGCTTGCCTGCCAGCTTCAAGATGTGCTCGTATGCGGCGGCACCGGTTGCAACCGATACGGTGCGCGGTGCACGAAAGTGTGGCAACAGCTCGTCCAGATAATCCAATTCAAAATCAAATTCGCCCGCCATCGAGGTCAGCATGCCAACGCCGTTTTCGATCTGCGAATAGTCCTCGTAATAATCCTCGTCGGGGAGCGGAAGCCCTGCGCGGACGTAAAATTCATCCGAGCAGTAAAACAGCCGCGTGCCGTGGTTTTTCATACATTCCTCGCCGAATGCATTGACCTGCTCGATAACGGCGGCGCACTCCTCGGGAGAAAAGCCTTGCAGGGGGAACAGTCCCTCGCGGTACTTGGTCAAGCCCACGGGTACGATGGCACAAGAGCGCAGGGCAGGGTGGAGCGCGGCAAGATCACGCATGGTGCGCGTCAGCTCCTCGCCGTCGTTGAGTCCCTTGCAAAGCACGATTTGCGTGCAGAGCGCAATGCCTGCCTCTGCCATACGGTCAAGGTACTTGAGCACCTCGCCTGCGTGCTTGTTCTTCATCATTTTTACGCGCAATTCGGGGTTGGTGGTGTGCACCGATACGTTGACGGGGGAGATGTGCATTTTGATGATGCGCTCGACGTCGGCGTCCTTGAGGTTGGTCAAGGTCACGTAATTTCCGTGCAGGAAGGAGAGACGGTCGTCGTCGTCCTTAAAATAGAGTGTTTCGCGCATTCCCTTGGGGAGCTGATCGATAAAGCAGAACACGCAACGGTTGGTGCAGGAATGCTTTTTGTCCATCAGGGGCGTTTCAAACTCCAAGCCGATATCGTCGTATTCTCCTTTGGTGATGTGCACGGTGTAAGGCTCGTCCTTACGCAAAAGAGAGAGAGAGACGGTGGTATCGGTGAGATAAAAGCGGTAGTCCAATACGTCTCTGATCTCGTTTTTGTTGACTGATATCAGGGTATCACCGCCGTGAATGCCTGCGTGTGCGGCAATGCTGTTTGGCAAAACAGCCAGAATTTTGACCACGTTTCGACTCCTCCTTCCCGCGCAAAGCACAGTTTAACATCTTATTATATCATAAGTTTTTTTAAAAGTCAAGTTTTTTTGCAAAATTCCTGCATTCTTGCAAGAGTCGGGGCACTGCGCTCAAAAGCGTACGCAACGCGCCGCCGTGCGGACGGCGTTTATTTGAACGATATGCGCCGCATCTTTTCTTTTTTGAACAAATTGCTATTGCATTTTGGAATGGGTTTTGCTATAATAGGAGCACCAAAGAGAAGAACACCGGGCACGGCTTGACGGCGTGCGGCGTGTGTGCCTGCAAAACGGAGGTGTCGGTATGTATTTGAACGTTGCGGAGAATGGCTTGATCGGAGACGGCGTTACCAACTATACGCAAGCCCTGAATGCACTTTCCAAGCAGCTTTCCAAAACAGGTGGAACGCTTTATTTTCCTGCCGGAAGATACGTTACGGGAACGCTGTTTTTGTACAGCAATATGACGCTCTGCTTGGATGCGGGTGCGGTCTTGCAGGGAAGCGATCGATTTGACGATTTTCCGTTTATCGATCCGAACGAGGTCAAGGGCTATACCCGTGGCGGTCGTTGGGGGTTGGTCTCTGCATGGCAGGCGCAAAACGTGCGCATTTGCGGCGGCGGTAAGATCGACGGTAACGGCAAGCTTTGGTGGGACTCTCAAAAGAGCGATTACGAGCGACCGCGCACCATCAATCTGATCCAATGCAAGGACGTTGTGATCGAGGATATTACCATCTGCAATTCGCCCTGCTGGACCATTCATCCCATGTGCTGTGAGAATGTTTCGATCCGCTCCGTCAGCATTTACAACCCGTACGATTCTCCCAATACCGACGGCATCAACCCCGAAAGCTGTAAAAACGTTCGTATTTCGGATTGCCATATCGACGTGGGAGACGATTGCGTTACCATTAAATCGGGAGACGAGCAGGATCTTTTGCAAAAGCAATACGCATGCGAAAATATCATCGTTACCAATTGCACCATGGCACACGGGCACGGCGGTGTGGTTTTGGGGAGTGAAATGTCGGGCGGCATCAAAAACGTAACGGTCAGCAATTGTATTTTTCAAAACACCGACCGCGGCATTCGCATCAAAACGCGCAGACGGCGCGGCGGCTCGATCAAGGGCGTGACCTTTAGCAATATCATCATGGAGAACGTGATGGCGTGCATTACGGTAAACGAATATTATTTCTGCGTTTGCGGCGACTATCCGTTTCCAAAGGAGGAGCTGTTTGACCCCAACCCGCGCCCCATCGATCCCTCTACCCCCGATATCTCCGATATCCGCATCAGCGGTATTCTGGCAACCGGAGTCAAGGGTGTCGGAATTTATTTTTACGGACTTCCCGAGCTCCCCGTGCGCAACGTTACGATCAGCGACGTTCGCTTGGACGTGGTAGGAAATGATAAGGGAATGTCTGCCGTGATGGCGTTTGACCGCACCCCCTCCTTTGGCGAAGGTATTTTTTTGGAGAATGCCTCCAACGTGGATATGAGCGGTGTGTACGTGCAATGCCCGTGGGAAAAGGTTGTACTCAAAAACGCCGATCACATTACCTTGAACGGGGAGCACTTGGCATAAGCTGTGATGCTTGTATGAATTGAATAAACAAAAAAGAGAGAACGTATGGCGCAGTGCCCTTGAGGACACTGAGCCATACGTTTTTGTAATGGACGGGGAAGTGGCTGTTTATTGTTCGGTGTGCTCGGCGCCCAATACCTCCGAGATATTGGTGTGCATCAGGGCAACGTCCTCGTCGCTGATCATGTCATCGAGCACAAGCTCCTTTCGCGGAGTTGCTTTTTCACAGGCTACAACCAACGCCGTGCCTGCAAGCGAACCGACAACGCCAAACACAAGCTTGCCCACGCAGGCCTTTTTGCCTTGGCTCTTGCGGCTTGCGTAGTCGATCAACGTAATGGCAGAGGCGAGCACGGTTGCCGCGCCTGCCATCGAAAGAACAAATTTCTTCATGCTTGGCGCTCCTTATCTTTCAAATTATTCTGCGGTGTGCTTGAGGTATGCGTTGATAAAGCCGTCGATGTCACCGTCCATGACCGCTTGAATGTTACCCGTTTCGTATCCCGTACGCTTGTCGGTGACCAGCGTGTAGGGCATAAAGACGTAAGAACGGATCTGTGCCCCCCACTCTATGTTGGTCTTGTTGCCTTGAATGTCCTCAATGGTGTCAAGACGCTCTTGAATTTTGATCTCCATCAGCTTGGATTTGAGCATACGCATAGCGGTCTCCTTGTTTTGGAGCTGGGAACGCTCAGTTTGACATCCTACCACGATACCCGTGGGCTTGTGCACGATACGGATCGCAGAGTCGGTCTTGTTGATGTGCTGACCGCCCGCACCACTGGAACGGTGCGCGGTGACTTCGATATCCTCTTCGCGAATGACGACTGCGTCAAGGTTTTCAAATTCGGGCATGACCTCAATGGAGGCAAAGGAGGTTTGACGGCGACCGTTTGCGTCAAAGGGAGATACGCGCACCAAGCGGTGAACTCCGTTCTCGCTCTTAAGGTAGCCGTATGCGTTCAGACCCGAGACCATTACGGTCGCGCTCTTAATACCTGCACCGTCGCCGTCGAGCCAGTCGGTCAGCTTTACGTTAAAGCCGCGCTTTTCTGCCCAACGGGTGATCATGCGGTAGAGCATCTGCGCCCAATCCTGCGCCTCGGTACCGCCTGCGCCGGGGTGGAAGGATACGATGGCGTTGCTCTTGTCGTACTCGCCGGAAAGGAGCACCTCAATGCGGCGTGTCTCCTCCTCGGCAACGATTGCGTCAAGCTCGCCTTGAACTTCTTCTACGTAGCTCTCGTCATTTTCTTCAATTGCCATTTCAGCCAAAGCAATGGCGTCCTCAAGACGTGCGCAAAGGCGCTCGTAGCCTGCCACCTTATCCTGACCCTGCTTAATGGTTTGCAGGACCTTGCTGGATTTTTCGGCGCTGTTCCAAAAATCGGGCGCTTGCGTTTGTGCTTCCAGATCTTTTAAGCTTTCTTTTGTTTCTTCAATGCGCAAAGCGGAGCCAAGCTCCTCAATGCTCTCTCTCATACCAAGCAGCTTATACTTGGCATCTTCCAATGCAACGATCAATTCGTACCTCCAAGCCACACGGGCTGTCTGTCATAAAATTTTGCTATATCTGTACTATTATATCACAAAAGAGGGGGGATTTTCAAGAGGTTTTTCGAAAAAGGCAGTAAAAATCTCAATCTTTCTTTCCAACGCCCTGCGTTGCAAGTCCGCCCTCGGAGGTCTCCTTATAAAGGTCTGACATATCGCGACCGGTCTCCATCATGGCGCGCACGACCTTATCAAAGGAGATCATTCGCGTGTCGGAAAGGAAGTCGGAAAGCGTGACCGCGTTGATGGCACGCATTGCGGCAACCGCGTTTCTTTCAATGCAGGGAATTTGTACAAGACCGCAAATGGGATCGCAAGTAAGCCCCAAGTGATGCTCGATGGCGATCTCGGCGGCGTATTCGATCTTATCAAGGCTGAGCTGGAACAACTCGCCAAGCGCTGCCGCAGCCATGGCGCACGCCGTACCGATCTCGGCTTGACAGCCGCACTCCGCACCCGAAATGGATGCGTTGGTTTTGATCAGGTTGCCGATGATACCGCCTGCCGCCAAAGCGCGCACGACCTCCCAATCGGCAAATCCGTTTTTGTGTTGCTCGTAGTAAAGGACGGCAGGGAGCACGCCTGCCGCACCGCAGGTGGGCGCGGTCACGATCTTTTCTCCCGATGCGTTTTGCTCGCTTACCGCAAACGCATAGGAGCAGACCAAGCGGTCCTCGCGCGTTTCGCTGCTCTCACCGATGGAGCGGCGGTAATAAAGATACTTTGCCTTTTTTTGTACGTGCAAGCCGCCGGGGAGCTCACCCTCGTCGGAGAGTCCCTTTTGAATGGAGGACTTCATTGCCTCCCACATCTCGGTCATGTAGTTCCAAAAATCCGCGTTTTCATTTTCCTCGGCAAACTGCCACAAGCGAATATTCTTCTCCTCGCAATATGCGCGAATGTCGCGCCACGTTTTGAGCGTATAGTGGATCTTTGGCTCTTCTGCCTCCTCACCGTCTATTTGAATGCGGCCGCCGCCCACACTCAAAATACGCAGCTTGCCAAGCTCGTTTCCGTTTTGGTAAGCCGTAACGTCCATGGTGTTGGGGTGGGGGATGTCCTCGCATTCTGCGTCAAACACGATCTCGCAGGAAAGGGGGGCAAAGGTCTTTTGAATAATGGTGTCGGTGCCGTGTCCCTTGCCCGTTTTTGCCAAAGAGCCGTACAGCGTTACAAAAAACGAGTCGGCGGTGGGATATTTGCGGCGCATGAGCAGGCAGGCACGCTCGGGGCCGATGGTATGAGAGCTGGAGGGGCCGGAGCCCACCTTGTACAGCTCGGTCAGCGATTCCATACCGGGCATACGAGCGCCGTGATGTTGTGTATTGTTTTTAAAGATCTGTTTCATAAAGATACCTCAATACGTGCGTTGTTTTATTTGTGATATTTGGTACCCTTCAGGATTCCAAAGCAACGGTAAATGACTTCCAAAAGGAGTACGCGCATCAATTGGTGCGGAAAGGTCAGCTTGGAGACCGAGAGACGCAGATCACACGTGCGCTTGACCTCCTCCGAGAGTCCGTAAGAAGAACCGATGATCAGACAGAGCGAGCCGTTTTCGTTCAACACGCCCTCTAATTTTTGGGCAAGTGCCTCCGAGGAGAACTGCGTTCCCTCAACGCACAGGGCGATCTTGTAGGAGCGCGGCGGAACGGCGGCAAGAATGCGCTTTGCCTCGTCGGTCAAAGCGGCTTTGATCTCGCCCTCACTCGGATTTTCGGGGAGCTTTGCCTCCTTGAGCTGTAGGATCTCGGGCTTGCAAAAGGCGCACAAGCGCTTTTCGTATTCGGATAAGGCATCGCGCCAATAAGCCTCCTTGAGGTTGCCTACGGTAATAACGGTAACTTGAATCATAATAGCGTCTCCTGTATCGGCAGTTCGGTGATCTGATCGGGGTGTGCCACGCAAATGCAAACGCTTGCATCTCCAACGGCACTGAAGCACTCGTCAAAGGCGAGGTCGGGGGTGTTGTTCTCGGCACTCAGGTGCGCCAGCATCAGGCTACGGGTTCCCGTACCGCAAAGACGTGCGGCAAGCAGAGCGCTTTCGGGGTTGGAGAGGTGTCCTCTTTTCGAGGCGATGCGCTTTTTGAGATCGTAGGGGTAAGGTCCCGTCATCAGCATATCGCGGTCGTGGTTGCTCTCCAATATCACGGCGTCACAGCCGATCAACGCCTCTTCTATCTCGCGCGTCACGTAACCGATGTCGGTCGCATACCCGATGCGGTAAGCGATCTTTCCCGACTCATCGGGGATCTCAATGCGGTATCCCACCGAGGCACGGCTGTCGTGTGGTGTAGGGAAGGAGGTCACGTGCATACCGCAGATATCCGCGCTGTAAATAGGGGGATGTGGGCAAAGCAGGGGCTCTGCCGCGGTGTTGCCAAGTAGCTTATAGGCACAGCCGTTGGCGATATGTACGGGCACGGGGTGCTTTTTCAAAAAAACGGGCAGAGCGCTGACGTGGTCGTTGTGCTCGTGCGTCACGAGGATCGCGCCGACGTCGTCGGGGGAGATCCCCGCACTCTCTAACGCCATGCAAAGCTGTTTTGCGTTTTTGCCTGCGTCGATCAGGAGCGTTCCTACGGGTGACTGAATGACGAACGCGTTACCCGTAGAGCCGGAGTAGAGCGAAATGATACGAACGCCGCTCATGAAAACATATTCTCCAGCATGGGGAACAAAAACAGCACCATCATATCGATTGCAAAGGTGAGAATGATGGGAAAGATGATGGTCAGCATCCAGCGCGAGCGCTTGAGGCGGCTTTTACAATCGTCGATGAAACGTTGCTTTTCAACGGGCGACATGGTGTCGGGGAGCTGGTCGGGGGTAATGTCCTTTCCGACCAAGCCGCGGTTGTAGATGATGAACGCAAAGCCCATAACGGTGCCGATGCAAAGGTATGGGATGTAGATGGGAAACACGCGTGCCAGCACATAATACGCGCCGACGAACAGAATGGAATTGAGCACGAGTAACAGCAAAAGATATTTGTTTTCTGTTTTCATAGAAAAAATCCTTTTTCAGTAGCGTAGTAAGGGGCTGTCTCATGAGGATGCAGAAAGGGCACGGCGGATTGCCGTACGAAGGATCTGCGCCAAGGGAGACAGCCCTGCGATGATTGTTTTAGATGCGAACGGCACCTACGGGACGAATGCGGAGCACCATGCAACGGCCTTCACCGAATGCGGCGTCCATGGCGTTGCGGTATTCCTCTACCATGTCGGAGGGAACGAATGCCTGAACGGTTCCCGCAAATCCGCCGCCGTGTACGCGCCAAGCCGCGCGCTTGCCCGACAGCAACTGCTCGGAGAGGCACAGAGCCAGAGAAAGTCCCTGCTCGGCTACGTTTTTGGTGGTGTACACGTTTTGCAGGTAGCAGAAGGAGGAGCGACCGGATGCAATGACGTTTTCAAAGAAGGTGTCAAGGTCACCGCTCAAAAGTGCCGCCTTTTGCAATGCGACGCGGCGGTTCTCTGCAAAGAAGTGCATGGCACGCAAAATCGCACGGTCGCCGTACTTTTCACGCAACAGAGGAACGCTTGCAATCACGTCCTGCTCACGCAATTCGCGCAAGTAGCCCTTGCCAAAGTAGGAGGCGATCGCCTTCATCTCGGCGGGAACGGATGCATAGTCGTCGGTCAGGTCGGCGTGGTTGCCGCCCGTGTTGGTAATGCAGAGGTTGTAGCCTGCGGCGGAAATGTCAAAATCGACCTTTTCGATCACGGGCGTTGCAGGGTCATTGAAGTCGATGGCAACGATGCCGCCAACGGCACAAGCGACCTGATCCATCAGTCCGCAGGGCTTGCCGAAGAATTGGTTCTCGGCATACTGTGCAAGCTTTGCGATCTCTACGTTGTCGATCTCTCCGTTGTTGTAGATATAGTTGAGAACGTTACCGATCATATCCTCAAACGCGGCAGAGGAGGAGATACCCGAGCCCTTGAGCACGTTGGAGGTGGTGTAAGCGTCAAAGCCGCCAACGGCATAGCCGGTCTTGCGGAAGCCCGCAACCATGCCTGCGATCAGCTCGTCGGAGCGACCGAGCGGCGTTTCTCTGGGGGTGGTAAAGACGTTGATATCCACAACGTCCTCGTCAAAGCCCTCGCTCTTTACACGGATCACGCCGTCGTTGTTGGGTGCGGCTACCGCAATGATGTCAAGGTCGATGGATGCGGCTACTACACAGCCGTGGTTGTGGTCGGTATGGTTGCCCGAAAGCTCGCTTCTGCCTGCTACCGAGTAGAGCGCGGCATCTCTTTCCGTGCCGTACAGTGCGGCAAAAGAATCGATTGCGGCGGCGTAGCGTGCCTTTTGCGCGGCAACTGCTTCCTCGCCGTAGATGTAAGCAAAGCGTTGGTCGTAAGCGCCGTTGAGTACGGCGGACTTTAATTCATGGATGTTCATAGATGCAACGTTCCTTTCAAGCGTTTATAGTGATGTGTTGTTTCAATCGTTCAAATATCTCGTTTCAAAATAGTCCTTGGGCGTTTCGCGGTAGCCCAGGTGGCTGACCACCATTTTGAGCTGACCCTCTGGTGAGGAGAGCGTGCCGTTGAGAATATCCTCCTCGGTGAATTTTGCCATCAGAATTTCACGGGCGTGATTTTCGTAGCTGCCCTTGGCGTTGTAAAGTGCGCCTCTTTCACGGTCGTAGGTGACGTAAACGTAGCCGTCGCTTCCCACCGCAACGTCAGGATAGGAGACGTTTGCCCGCTCGTCCAGCAAGAGGGTATAGGGAAATGTCTTGCCGTCGTCCTCGGAGAGGAGCGCGGTCAGATTATTTCTGCCCGTGTAGTTGTGGTGATTGATCAAAAGGACTCTGCCCGATGGCAGGCGACCGATATAAATACGGGAGCAGGGGCCGCCAAGACCGCTGTCGTGCAGTTCTGTCCAGCTCTTGCCGCCGTCGGTGGATTTGGAAACGCCCACGCCGTAACGCATACGCGCATACAGTGCAAGGGAGCCGTCCTCCTTTTCCAAGATCATGTGCTCGTCAAATACGCGGTCGGGGCCGTTTGCCGAGCCGAGGAGCGAAAAGGTCTTGCCCTCGTCGCGGGAGACGAATACGTGTGCGCCCGTTGGGTGACCCACGGCAGGGCTCCAAATGTGGCGTGTGACTCGTTCATCCTCCCAAACCGAGCAGGGGAAGAGCCAATCTCCGTTTTTGAGCACGGTGGGCTTGTTGAGCATGATGTCAAAGCCGAGGGTTCTGACGTCCTCCCAAACGAGCTCGTCGGCATCGGGATCGTTGCAAACGGCAAAATCAACGCGGTTGTTGGGATATACTGCCCAAATGAACCACAAGCGCCCCAAGGGGTCGATCCAAAGCGTGGAGTCGTAGGCTCTATCCTTTTCGCCGTAATACGCAACGGCGATCGGTTCGCCAAAGCTGTTGCCGTTATCGTCGCTCTTTACCAGCGCCGCATAGTTTGCGTACCCCTCGGAGCGGCCGCCGCTGTAAAAGGAGACGAATATTCTGCCTCCACGCGTGCGCTCAATACCGGGAATGCCTTGCCACATTCGCTTTTCGGAGGTGTAGGCTTTGAGTTGTTCGGGATTTGTGATGAACATGATTTGAATGCCTTTCTGCTGATGAAGTGCAGGGTCATAAAATCTGCCACCTCTTATTATATCACGTCAAAGAGCAAAATGCAATATCTTGCCGAAATATTCAAGCCGTTTTTACAAAAAATATAAGGATATAACGTAAAAAAGAGCTCCTCAAAGCTCTTTTTTCATTTTCAGCAAAGCGCCTTTTTCCAATCGTGAGACCTGCGCCTGCGAAATGCCGATCTCATCCGCGATCTCCATTTGCGTTTTGTTTTTGTAAAAGCGCAGTTGAATGATCTTTCTCTCTCGCTCGTTCAATCGCTTCATTGCTTCCCGTAAAACGATATTCTCCAGCCACGTTTCATCACCCGTGGAGGAGTCCGAAAGCTGATCCATCAAATAGAGCGCATCGCCGTTGTCGTTGAATACGGGCTCGTAGAGCGAGATCGGTTCGGTGATCGCCTCCATGGCGTGCACCACGGCTTCCTTTTTTTCGTTCAGGCGCGCGGCGATCTCCTCCACGCTTGGCTCGCAGGAGCGCTCTGCGATCAGCTCCTCGCGCGCTTGCAGGGCACGGTAGGCAAGATCTCTGACCGAGCGACTGATGCGAATGGCGTTGTTGTCGCGCAAGTAGCGGCGGATCTCACCGATGATCATGGGAACGGCGTAGGTGGAGAATTTTACGTCCAGCTCGGTGTTAAAGTTGTCCACCGCCTTGACAAGACCGATACAGCCCACCTGAAACAGATCGTCCATATTCTCGCGCCGCCCCGTAAAGCGCTGAATGATGGAGAGCACCAAGCGTAAATTTCCGTTGATCAGCTCCTGACGCGCCGCCTCGTCTCCTTCCTTTACCTTTTGCAAGAGAGTACGTTTTTCCTCGTCGCTCAGCACCTTTAATTGAGAGGTGTTTACACCGCATATTTCCACTTTGTTATAGTACATTGGCATCCAACTCCGTTTTGTTTTTCCAACAAAAGTATTGCCTGCTTGTAAACGGAGTTATTCAAGGCAGAAAATGGGAAAAGGGCTTGACACCGCCCGCAAAAGGGTGTATAATGTGAAAAACACGATTGATGAAAAAGGAGTTTTTATGAAGCTTACGTATTCGCAATTACAGTCCGTTACGGTTGGTGCTACGCGCTTGGAGCAAACCGAGGACGGCATTCGCTTTTGGCGCATGACCGAGGCGCAAATTCAACATTATTACGACCGTGGCGACGAGCATCAGGCGCTCAACGGTGTTCAAAGCGCAGGCGTACGCTTGGCTTTTGTAACCGACAGCAGCTTTGTTGCTTTTTCGGCAAAGCTGTTGCCCGATCTGAGCGGATACCACGCGTTTGACGTTTGGGTAGATGGCGTTATGGTCGCTCATTTCGGAAAAGAAAACGTTGCTCCCGAAAACTGCCGTGTGGAGCTTGGGGCAGGGGAAAAGCTGGTGGAGATCTATCTGCCGTGGTCAAAGATCGTGATCTTGCGTGAGCTGTTGTTGGATGACGGCGCAACGCTCGTGCCGCATAAGCGCTCGCGCAAGCTGCTGGCGTTTGGCGATTCCATCACCCACGGTGCTTGCTCCACGTATCCGTCGCTTTGCTACATTCAGCGCTTGGCGGCTTTGTTGGATGCCGATCTTGAAAACCGCGGTGTTGGTGGGGACAAGTTTTCACCCGTGATCATTGATGAGGAGCCAAGACGGATCGTAGCCATGTCGTTCTGTGAGCCAAGGAGTTGGTCCTGA
>JAZQYE010000283.1:0-11939 GCA_045633385.1 Eubacteriales bacterium
TGCGGAACGACGCGTACCTCTTCCCAACCGTATTTTTGCGCACACTCACGCTCGATGATCAGCGCACGGTTCAAATGCTCACAGCACTGTGCCGCCAGATAGATCCCCTTCTCCCGCAGGATCGGGTAGATCGCCGCAAATACCGCCTCTGCCGCCTCCAAGCTGGAAGCGTGTCCGATGGTTCCGCCAACGATCTCGGAGGAGGAACATCCGACCACAAGCACCTGCCCTTTTTGCAGATCTGCCGTGCGGATCAATTCCTCTACGGCTTGCGCCGCCTGCTGTTTGATCAATTCCATGCCGCTCTCCTTACCAATTGTCACTGCCGTCATCGGGGATCACACGCTTGACCGCAACGATCGCACATTCGATCATATCGTCCTCGGGCTCCAGAACGGTCAGGTGCTGTAACCACACGCCGGGCAAGGAGATGAAGCGCGTCAAAGCGTTATCGTGTCTGCCCGCAAACTTGATCAGCTCATAGCCAAGACCGACGATCAAGGGCAGGAGTGCAAATTTGACCAGCACACGCCAACCGAGCGGCAATGCCGCACCACCGACGGCAACCGCGATGGGATCGATAAAGAACGAGGTAAACACGCTGACAAGCAACATCAAAATCAAAAACGACGTGCCGCAACGGGGATGGAAGCGGCGCTGTGCGCGCACGTTCTCCACCGTTAATTCAAGACCGGCCTCGTAGCAGAAGATGGTTTTGTGCTCTGCCCCGTGGAACATATAAGTACGGCGAATATCCTTCATCAAAGAGATCGCCGCCATGTAGCCAACGAGCAGAACGATCTTCAATACGCCCTCAAAAGCAGACTTGATAAAGGAATTGAGAATAACGTTTTCACCCTCGATGGCAGGTGCCAACAGCTTATACAAAAACGAGGGCAAAAAGAGGAACAAGCCAAGCGCGAGGAGCACGCCGAGCAATGCGCTGACGATCGACAAAAGCGTCATCATCCAAGCGGGGATCTTTTCTTCCTCGCTTTCCTTGCTCTCGGCTTCGGCAGAGGTCGCATTTTCATCGGTGCTCTCTGCGGTCGGCTCGCTCTCTTGTTCTTTCTTCTTTTTCTTTTTGGGATTTTCCTCGACCATATCCTCCAGCCCCGAGATCTCAGCCGAGCGCATCAGGCATTTGTAGCCCAGCACCATGGAATCCACGTAACCGAGAATGCCGCGAATGATGGGCCAACGGCAAAATGCGGGGCGACTTGCCGTTTTGGTATCGACCTCCTCAATGACGATCTCCCCTTGAGGATTGCGCACCGCCATGGCGGCGACCTTGGGGCCTCTCATCATAATACCTTCCATTAAAGCCTGACCGCCGATAGAGGTCTTGCGGCGGCAAGCGACTAACTCATTTTTCTCTTTCAATGTCTCTTTTCCTTTCCGGAGCGACCGCTCTCGGTCACTCTTTTACGGCACCTTTGTGCTCCTTATATTTTATACCATCAATGTGAACTGCATGTGAACAACGGCGCAAATTCGCATCATTGCTCGTATTTTTCGCAGGGATGGCAAACAAACGCCGCCGCGCCCGACTCGCGCAAGCGCTCACACGCCCCGATTGCCGCTTGCTGATCGGCAAACACACCGAATACCGACGGGCCACTGCCGCTCATCATGGCGTGCACCGCTCCCCTCTCAAGCATGATCTGCTTGAGGCAGTTCACATCCTTTTGCAAAAACGGTACGACCTGCTCAAAAATGTTGTAAAACGCATGACAGGATGCAATCAGATTTTGATTTTTCCAGCTTGAAAGGATCTGTTCCACCGCGGTCGTATCTGCCTCGGCATCCTGAAAATAGTTATATTTTTGATCCAACTCGCCGTAAGCCCACGGCGTTGAAACGCCCTCGCCGCGACAAGCGACCACCAAAAAGCCCTGCGGCATGGACGGGATCTCGGAGAGCACCTCACCGATCCCCTCTACGAGCGCACTTCCGCCGCGTACGCAAAACGGAACGTCGGCACCAAGCGTTGCTCCAAGCGCGCAAAGCTCCTCCACCGTCATGGGAAAACCGCACAAGCGATTGAGTGCACGCAAAACAGCCGCCGCATCGGAGCTTCCGCCGGCAAGCCCTGCCGCCATGGGAATATGCTTTTCGATCATGATACTGACCGCACCGCTACGCCCCGTAGCTTGCAAAAACTTTTCTGCCGCGCGCCAGGCAAGATTGCGGCAATCGGTTGGCATTTGATCGTTTCCCGAAGCGCGCAACGTAACGGACGTGTGCGCGGAAGGTTGAAAATCAACCGTTACAAGGTCGCACAGCGACACCGTTTGCATGATGCTGACGATATTGTGATACCCGTTTTCGCGACGTCCCACAACGTCAAGATAGGGGTTGATTTTTGCATTGGCACGTTCAATTCTCATTGTGATACCTCCCAAACGGTTTGATAGCCTTATAACATTTTAACACATTTTTGAAGCGATTGCAACATTTCTGCAAAATAAATTAAATTTTCTGCAAAAACTATTGACGAATGGGCGAAAATAGTATAAAATATAATAATAGATTATTTATTATAAAGGAGTTCCCACGCAAACATGATGACGGATAAAAACGAAACACGAAGCCACCCGATTTTAAAGCAGATACTGATCTTCGTTTGTGCTTTTGTTATATTACTTTTGATAGGCTTTCACAAGGAGCTGAACGCTTGGGTCACGTTGGTCGTGTCCCCCATTCTTCGCCCCGTGGTGTTGGGCTTGGTTCTTGCGTATATCATCAACCCCATCTTTCGTTTGTTTGAACGGCGCGTGCTTTATCGCTTGCCTCTTTCGGGGTTGCGCCGTGCGCTCTCTCTGCTCATCTCCTACGTGCTTGCGTTTGCTTGCGTTGCATTGATCGTTTGGATCATTCTGCCGCAGCTGTTCAATACGCTCAGCACCTTTATTGCAAACTATCAGATGCACGTGGACAACCTGATTGCCGCAACAAACGGCACCATTGACTATATCAACCATACCATTGGCAACTTCTTCCACGTTGGAAACCTGTTGGATCACTTTGACGGAACCAAATTCTTTGCCTTTTTCGGTAACCTTTTGCAGGAGATTCCCGAATTGATCGACGTCTCCAACCTTACCTCTACCGCATCGGGCTTTGTTTCGATCTTTGCAGATTCGATCTTTGCGCTCTTTATTTCCATCTACCTGCTCTCCAGCAAGGAAAAACGTTATGCGCAAATTATGAAGCTTCGCCGCGCGATCTTTTCCGACGTTGTCAACCAACGCATTACCAAGGTATGCACCTCGGCAAACACGCTGTTTGGAAAATTTGCGGAAGGCAGATTGCTTGACGCCTTGATCGTCGGTGCCCTGACCTATATCGCTGCGCTCGTCTTCCGAATTCCGTATGCGATCATGATCGCAAGCTTTATTGCCCTGCTCAACATCATTCCCATTATCGGCTTTTGGATCGGCGCTGTTCCCTCTGCACTCATCGTGCTCCTGACCGATTCCGATAAGTGTCTGCCCTTTATTTTGATCGCATTCATTATCTATCAGATCGATATCAACATCATCACCCCGAGAATTCTCGGCTACAACACCGGTGTCAGCGCGCTGTGCGTCATTATTTCCATTTGCACGATGGGCAGCTTGTTCGGCATTATCGGAATGATCATTGCCGTACCACTGTTTGCAACCGTTTGGGACGTATTCAACAGCTTTATCCATCGCAGATTGCAAAAGCTCCGTTGCCCCGACGACGTAGAAAACTATTACGCGCCCGACCTGATCATTGACCCCATTCACGCCTCGATGGGCGGAACGGGCAGATTGATCATGCGGTTGGAAAAAAAGGTATTACACATCAACAGCCTGATCGACCGCGGACATACGGATAAGCTCACCAAGCGCGACCGTTATCTGCTATCCGTTTACGGCTTTTGCCGCAAGTTCCGTCTGCTCCCCTCTATGCCCACAAACGTATTGACGCAGTTTTCTGCCGACAATGCAGAGCTGACGATTTTGGAGGAAAGCAAGCTCTTGCTCAAACAAAAGCGTGCCGCCATTCAAGCCGCCAAACGGCAGGCTGAACAAACCGAAGGAGGTGCAAAGGCATGAAACTGCAAAAAAACAAGCAAAATTTGCTCATCTCACTCCTGTTTGTAACGATTCTTCTGGTCTTTATCATTCTCAAGCGCGAAAGCTTCAGCTCCTTTATCAACACCATCGGCACGGTGTTGCGCCCCGTTATCATCGGTCTTGTATTGGCGTACCTTTGCAACCCTATCTTTCGCCTGTTTGAGCGCAAGCTGATTTTTAAGGTTCGTCCTTACGGCTTCAGACGCGCACTCTCCCTGCTTTTTACCTACATTGTTCTCGGCTTGATCTTTCTCATCCTGCTGATGCTGATCGTTCCTCAATTGATCGACAGTATCATCGACTTCTTTGGAAATTACGAGAACCTGATCAACACCACGTTGGAAAAGGTCAACGGCTTGATCCAAAAGCTCAACACGAGCTTGGATTTCTCCATTCCCACTTTGCAGATCGAATCGATCCAGGCAAGCATCGGCACCTTGATCGACAACCTTGACATTGACGTCTTTTTGAAAAAGCTGATCAACCTCTCTACCATTACCTCGGTATGGAACGTGATCGCAGAGGTCATCTACGTTGTCATGGACGTGATCTTCGGCGTGTTTATCTCGATCTATATTCTGGCATCCAAGGAGAAGCAATACGCACAGATCATGCGCATTCGCAAGGCACTCTTTAACGGATCCTTAAACGAGCGCATTACCAACATCTGCACCATTGCGGACCAATCCTTTGGCGGATTTATTCGCGGAAAAATGCTGGACTCCTCTATTGTCGGCGTGCTGGTCTATATCATCATTTCCATTATGAACGTGCCTTACGCTCTGCTGATCGCGGTGGTCATCGGCATTACCGATTTCGTTCCCGTTATCGGCCCCTTTATCGGCGTTATTCCGTCGGCGGTCATCATTCTTTTGACTGACCCGATCAAGGTCATTCCCTTCCTCTTGTGCATTCTCATCGTGCAGCAAATCGACGGAAACATCATTGCCCCCAAGATTCTCGGTGAGCACACCGGCGTCAGCTCCCTGTGCGTCATGATCGCCATTACCGTTATGGGCGCGATTTGGGGTCTTGCCGGAATGGTGCTCGGCGTACCGCTCTTTGCCACCATTTTGGAAATTGGAGGCAACTACCTCAACAAGCGCTTGAACGAAAAGGGCTTGACGATCAATACCGACACCGATGACGCCGCACGTGAGCAGGCACAAAAGGCAAGAAGGCGCGAAAAGCGCTACGCCTGCAAGCATCCTACCTGCTCCGGCGGAAAAGGAAGCTTAAACACCGAGGAAACGCGCTTGCTCCTCTCCTATCATCTTGCAAAAAAACACAACGTAAAAAACAGCGGTGACCAAGCAAGCTTTTCTGCTTTTGCCGCCGAATATCGAAAGGCTGTTTTGCAAACCGCAACAGAAAGCCTTACCACAGAAACTACACCGGAGGTTTAACCAAACATGAATCAATCTGTTCCCAACAAAAAAGGCGGTATTTCCGTTCAGACCGCCCATATCTTCCCCGTCATCAAAAAATGGCTCTATTCCGAAAAGGATATTTTTCTGCGTGAGATCGTCTCCAACGCTTGCGACGCCGTTACAAAGCTCCGTCGCCTCGATTCGCTCGGTCAGTACGACGGCACGGGTGAGAGCTACCGCGTAGAGGTCGTTCTCAACAAGGCTGAAAAGACCTTGACCGTAAAAGACAACGGCATTGGCATGAGCGCCGAGGAGTTGGATCGCTATATTTGTCAGATCGCTCTTTCGGGGGCTTTGGAATTTGTTGAAAAATACGAGGGAGAAAACAAAAACAACGGCATTATCGGTCACTTTGGACTTGGATTTTACTCCTCGTTTATGGTCAGCGACCGCGTAGAGGTCATGACCAAATCCTTTACCGATGCACCTGCCGTATATTGGGATTGCAATACCGACGGTGAATACGAGACCTCGGCAGGTACGCGTGCAGAGCACGGCACCACCGTGATCATGCACATCACCGAGGAGGAATCCGCCTACCTTGAAAAGGCAAAGATCGAGGAAATTTTGGATAAATACTGTGCGTTTATGCCCGTAGAGATCTACTTTACCTGCGAGGATGACGAGGACGAGAAAAAGGACTCCGACGAAGCTTCTGCCGAGCCCAAGCCCATCAACGACGTCACGCCCCTCTGGCTGAAAAATCCCTCGGACTGCACCGACGAAGAGTACAAGGATTTTTACCGCAAGGTCTTTCACGATTACCGCGATCCCTTGTTCTGGATCCACGTCAACGCCGACTATCCGCTCAACTTCCGCGGCATTCTCTACTTCCCTCGCCTCACCAATGAGTACGAGTCGATCGAGGGACAGGTCAAGCTGTACTACAACCAGGTATTCGTTGCCGATAACATCAAAGAGGTCATTCCCGAATATCTTTTGATGCTCAAGGGCGTTTTGGATTGTCCCGAGCTCCCCTTGAACGTCTCCCGCAGTTATTTGCAAAACAACACCTACGTTTCCAAGGTGTCGGCTCACATCGTCAAAAAGGTGGCAGACAAGCTTTGCAGTCTTTGCAACGTATCCCGTGAGGAGTACGAAAAGGTATGGAACGACATTCGCACCTTTGTGGAGTATGCTTGTATGCGCGACCGCAAATTCTACGATCGCGTAAAGGATGCGCTCTTGCTGGAGCTGACCGACGCAAGCTTTACCACCATCTCCGATTATTTGGAGGGAGCGAAGGAAAAGCACGAAAACACCGTTTATTACACCTCCGACAAGGCGGCGCAGGCGCAGTACGTTTCGATGTTTGATGCGCAAGGCATTCGCATTGCCGTATTTGAAAAGCAATTGGATTCGCAATTCCTCTCTATGCTGGAAATGTACGATTCGAGCGTCAAGTACGTCCGTATCGACGCAGATATTGCAGGAGCTTTGAAAAACGACGGCGACGCCGCCGAAAACAAGGAGCTGACTGCCCTGTTCCAAAAGGCTTCGGGCAACGAGCAGCTCAAGGTCGCGTTTGCCAACCTGAAGGACGAGAGCGTTCCCGTTCTTCTCACCATCTCCGAGGAATCTCGCCGTATGGAGGAAATGCTCAAGCTGTACGCCATGAACGGCATGGATATGGGCGGCTCTTATCCGCAGGATATTACGCTGACCGTAAACCTCTCCTCCCCCTTGGTCTCCAAGCTGACGGGCATGGAGGAAGCAAAAAAGGAAAAGACCGCCGCTTACTTGTATCAGCTGGCGCTCCTTTCCCAACGCAAGCTGAGTGCCGAGGAGCTGCAAAGCTTTTTGAGTAACAGCTACTCCGTATTGGAATTGCTCTGATGGAGGATTTTCGCGTATATTCACCGGAGGAGGTCATTGTTTCCAACCTGCGTGAGGCAGTTGGAAGATACGACGACTTTTGCGAGCAGGAGACCGCACATCTGCGTGAATTGGCAATGGAGATCGTAGAGGGCAACAGCCTGCCCGATCTTTTGGCGGCACTTCCCGATTACCGCTCTCCCCTTTACGAGAGCGGACGGAATACGCTTCCGCAAAACCGTGGGTTACTTGAGCACGCCCACCGTCTCCTGCAAGCGCGGCAGAGCATCGTTCTTTGCACCGAGCTGTGCCGCGAGCTTTCCAAGACAGAGCCGCTGACACCCGATCTGCTCTTTTCCGATACGAACGAGGTCACACCGACAGCGTACCACCGTATCGTTTATCAGCGCAGTATTTACACCGATTCGGCGTATTTGGAGTTCTCTACCCTGTTTTCGGATGCGCGCGCCGCTTACGCACACAGCTTTCACGCCGCGTGTGAGGACGTGTACAACGGACATTACGAGTACTGCATTCTCCCCATCGAAAACTCGGTCGAGGGTCAATTGATCAGCTTTTCACGCCTGATCGAGCAATATGACCTGAAGATTGCCGCCTCCTGTGACATTGCAGGCAACGATCACTCCCGTGTTACGCGCTTTGCACTCCTGCGCCGCAATATGCTCCCTACGTTGACGTCCAACCACACCGAACGTTCCTTTTTCCGCTTTTCCGTTCCGTTGGATCGAAGCGCGGAGCTTTCCGACTTGTTGTTGGCGGCAAGGTTTTGTGATTTGCGGTTGCACAGTGTCAATACTCTGCCTTACAGCGAGGGAGATACGGATCATGCGCTCCATCTTGCTTTTGACACCGACGGCGGAAGCTTATCACCTTTTATTCTTTTTCTTGCCATGGAGGTTCCCCATTACACCCCCATTGGCATGTACCCACACCTAAAACAGAGAGGAATTTAATCAAATGGATCAATTTACCTATCAAACGCGCGGCGTTTGCTCTCGCGCGATCGACGTAAGCGTGGAAAACGGCATTGTGGAAAAGGTTGCTTTTCACGGTGGCTGTGCAGGAAACACGCAAGGCGTTGCGGCTTTGATCAAGGGAATGACCGTGGAAGAAGCCATCGAGCGTCTTTCCGGCATTCGTTGCGGCTTTAAGAGCACCTCCTGCCCCGATCAGCTTGCCTCTGCCCTGCGCGCATATCTCGAACAAAATTAACATATCATAACATGGCGGAGCGTGCATCCGCAAACGTCAACAGAACTACGGAGGACAACAATGAATCAATATTTTGAAAAATACCAAGCCTGGCTGAATGCAGACGCTTTATCCGAGGCGGAAAAGCAAGAGCTCCTCGCCATCGCAAACGATGAGGGCGAGATCGCTCTGCGCTTTTCGCAAGGACTCTCCTTTGGTACTGCGGGCTTGCGCGGCACCATGAAGACCGGTTGGAATGCCATGAACACGCATACCGTGGCTCATGCAACGCAGGGGCTTGCAAACCTGATCTTAAAAGAAGGCAGAGCCAACGACGGCGTTGCCGTTGCATACGATTGCCGCATCAATTCGCAATTGTTTGCACAAACCGCCGCTTGCGTGCTTGCCGCCAACGGCATTCAGGTATATCTGTTTGATGCATTGCGTCCTACCCCCGAGCTCTCCTTTGCTTTGCGTGAGCTGAAGTGCGTTGCGGGCATCAACATTACCGCATCTCACAACCCCAAGGAATACAACGGCTACAAGGCTTATTGGGAGGACGGCGCACAGCTCCCCCCCGAGCACGCAGACACGGTAGCTGCGGAGATCAATCGTCTTGACATTTTCAAGGACGTTTTGACGATCGATTATCAAAAGGCGTTGAACAGCGGTATCATTACGCTCATCGGCGCAGAGATAGACGAAAAATACCTTGCCGAGGTACAAAAGCAGGCGGTCAACCCCAATGCGGTCAAGGCTGTTGCAGATGAATTGAAGATCGTTTATACCCCCTTGCACGGCACGGGTCACAAGCTCGTTCCCGAGATCATGAAGCGCATCGGACTCAAGCACCTTTACACGGTTGAGGAGCAGATGCAGATCGACGGTCGCTTCCCCACCGTGAAAAAGCCCAATCCCGAATACTCCGAGGTCTTTACGCGCGGAATCGAGATCGCAAACGAGGTAGGCTCCGATCTGATCGTGGCGACCGACCCCGATGCCGACCGCGTAGGCGTTATGACGCGTACCGCAACCGGCGATTTTATGACCATTACGGGCAACCAGATGGGGGCTTTGCTGGTGGATTATATCATCACGGCTTACCAAGAGACCAATACCATGCCGTTTAACCCTTACGTTGTAAAGAGCATTGTGACCAGCGAGCTTTCGGCAAAGATCTGCGCCGCAAACGGCGTTAAGATGCACAACGTGCTCACCGGCTTTAAATTTATCGGTGAGGTCATCAAAAACTACGAAAAGACCCAAGACGGCTCCTTCCTGTTCGGCTTTGAGGAAAGCTACGGCTACCTCAAGGGCACGTATGCGCGCGACAAGGACGCGGTTGTTGCCTCGATGCTCATTTGCGAAATGACCGCCTTCTATAAGGCAAAGGGTATGACGCTCTCCGACGCTTTGAACGCGCTGTGGGAGAAGTACGGCTACTGCTACGAGGCAAACGTGGAGATCTATATGGAGGGTCTTGACGGTGCCGCGCGTATGTCCGCTTTGATGAACAATTTGCGCAACAATCCCCCCGCGCAGTTTGGCGGTGTGGACGTTGCCCTGATCGGAGACTATCAAAGAGGTACCTTTACCGAAAACGGCGAGGTTCGCCCCACGGGACTCCCCTGCTCCAACGTGCTGTACTACCGTTTGCAAAACGGAGACGTGATCGTAGCGCGTCCCTCCGGAACCGAGCCGAAGATCAAATTCTACTATATGCTGGAGGCTGAAGACCATTCTGCCGCCGAGCAAAAAATGGCAGGCTACCAAAAGACCTTGGACGCGCTTGCGCAATGACCCGTCGCCAAGTGACGTCATTTTTCGATATTCTATAACGCAAAGGAGGTATTCGTATGGCTGAAAACAGCATTTTGGAAGCAGAAGACTTGCTAGAGCTGCTGCTTCAAAAGAAATATACGGAATTTATGAAAGAAATCGATACGTACAATCCCGTAGATGCAGCCGAATTTTTATCCACACTTTCCGAAAACAAGATCTCCTTGGCGTTTCGATTATTAAAAAAGGATATTGCTGCAGAGGTATTTGCCGAATTGGATTCCGACCTGCAGGAGCAGATCATCATGCGCCTTTCCGATAAAGAGATCGGAGAGATGCTGGAGGAGCTGTATATCGACGATGCCGTTGATATGCTGGAGGAAATGCCCGCAAACGTCGTTAAGCGCGTGATGCAAAACGCAACGCCCGAGACACGCGAAGAGATCAACCGTTTTCTTGCCTACCCCGAAAAAAGCGCAGGAAGCGTTATGACGAGCGAGTATATCGACTTACGCAAGACCATGACCTGTGAGCAGGCTGTAACGCGCATCCGCCGTATCGGTCTTGACAAGGAGACCGTGTACGTTGCCTACGTAACCGACGAAAAGCGCATTTTACAGGGCGTTGTACCGCTCAAGGAGCTGTTGTTTGCAGAGCCCGACGATCTGATCGAAAACATCATGGACACCAATCTGGTCTATGCCACAACGCTTGACGACCGAGAAACGGTTGCAAACATGATCTCGCGTTACGATATGATCGCGCTCCCCATTGTAGATAAGGAACAACGCTTGGTCGGTATCGTTACGGTCGATGACGCTTTGGACGTTTTGGAGACCGAGGCGACCGAGGATATTGAAAAAATGGCGGCAATGCTCCCGAGTGAAAAGCCTTACCTGAAAACAAGCGTTTGGGAGGTATGGAAGCAACGCGTCCCGTGGTTGATCTTACTGATGATAACGGCAACCTTTACCGGTGCCATCATCACAAAATACGAGGTGGCGCTCGGCACTTACGCCATTTTAACAGCGTTCCTCCCCATGCTGATGAACACGGGCGGAAACGCGGGCGGACAAACCTCCGTTACCGTGATCCGCGGACTCTCTTTGGATGAAATTGCAATGGGCGACGTGCTCCGCGTGCTTTGGAAGGAGCTGCGCGTGGGTGTGCTTTGCGGAGTGACGCTTTCCGCCGCCACCTTTTTAAAGGTTATGGCGTTGGATTTCCGCTTTCAGGCAACCACCGTTTTGGAAAACGGCACGGTGCAAAATAATCTGCTCATTGCCGCGGTCATTTGTGCCACGGTGTTTGGAGCGATCATTTTTGCAAAAATGGTCGGCACGCTGTTACCCATCGGAGCCAAGCGGATCGGTCTTGACCCTGCCGTAATGGCAAGCCCGTTTATCACCACCATCGTTGACGCCGTCACGCTGATCATCTATTTTACCATTGCATCTGCGTGCCTGCATATTTAACTTTATAAAAGATGAGAGAGCCGAATGCGTGACGCATTCGCCTCTCTCTTGCTACTGACCAATATTGTTGTAAAAGCAACAGCTCGTTAGAAAGAGCAATGATTTTAGCCGCTTTTTCT
>JAZQYE010000284.1:0-4337 GCA_045633385.1 Eubacteriales bacterium
TCGGCAATGCTTTCGTAATCCTTGCGCGCAAGCACGGCAGAATCGATACCGTGATTTTTGGCGCGCTCCAATGCGTAAACGCCGGGCTTGGAGGCAAGAACAAGTGTGATCTTACCGTAGCCGAGCTCACCGCGCTCCTGCGCATCGATCAGCGCCTGCAGGTTGGTGCCGCCGCCCGAAACGAGCACGGCAATGCGTTTTTCTTGCGTATTCATCAGCAGAATACCACCCCATCGTCACCCTTGACGATCTCACCGATGACGTATGCGTCCTCTCCGTTTGCACGAAGGATATCCAATGCGACATCTACCTCGGTAGCGGGAACCACGATGCTCATACCAACACCCATGTTGTAGGTGTTGTACATATCGCGCTCGGGAATGTTGCCGGTCTTTGCGATCAGCTCGAAAATGGGGAGAACCTTGACCGCAGACTTGGTGATCTTTGCGGTCAGACCCTTGGGAATGGATCTCGGAATGTTCTCGTAGAAGCCGCCGCCCGTAATGTGGCTGATGCCCTTGACGTTTACCTTCTCCAAGAGGGCAAGCACGCTCTTGACGTAAATACGGGTGGGGGTGAGAAGCGTTTCGGCAATGGTCTTGCCACCCAACTCCTCGCGCGCCTCGTACAGTGCAGGGGGATTGTTGTCAATATCAAACACCTTGCGCACCAAGGAGAAGCCGTTGGAGTGAACGCCGCTGGATGCCAGCGCGATCACAACGTCACCCTCTGCCATTTTGGTGTTGTCAAGGATTTTCTTTTTATCTACCACACCTACGGCAAAGCCTGCAAGGTCATAGTCCTCAACGGGCATCAAACCGGGGTGCTCGGCAGTCTCGCCACCGATGAGTGCCGCACCGGACTGTACACAGCCCTCGGCTACGCCGCCAACGATTGCCGCGATCTTTTCGGGAACGTTCTTGCCGCAGGCAATATAATCCAGGAAGAACAGGGGCTTTGCGCCACAGCAAATGATATCGTTGACACACATTGCAACCGCGTCGATACCGATGGTGTCGTGCTTGTCGGTCAGAATCGCCATTTTGACCTTGGTACCGCATCCGTCGGTTCCCGATACGAGAACGGGCTCCTCAATGCCTGCGAGGTTCAATCCAAAGCATCCGCCAAAGCCGCCTACGTCGTCAAGACAGCCCTCGTTTTTGGTGCGTGCGATGTGGCTCTTCATCAACTCTACCGCCTTGTAACCGGCGGTAATATCTACGCCGGCTGCGGCGTAGCTTTCAGATCTGGAATTTTTCATGTTGCTATATCTCCCTTTCAAAAATTATTCTTTTCCGTTCCAACAGTAGGTGCAAAGCTTGCAGGGCTCAAGTCCGATCGCCTCGATAACACCCTCAAGCGATTGGAATTCCACCGAATCAAAGTGGAATTTTTCACAAATAACCGCACGCAGCTTTTTGCCGCGCTCGGTCGAGGAGTCGCTGTACTCCTCCTAATAAGCAAAGCCCTCTTCGCCCTCCAGCTCCATTACGACGCGGCGCGCAAGCAGCTCCATCTCTCCGGTAGCACGGGAGAAGTTCAAATACTTGCAGCTGTACATAATGGGGGGACACGCCGAGCGCATATGAATTGCCTTGGCGCCGTTTTGCGAAAGAAAATCAACGGTCTCCTTCAGCTGTGTTCCGCGTACGATGGAGTCATCCACAAACAGCAGGCTCTTATCTTTGATCAGCTCGTGTACGGGGATCTGCTTCATTTTGGCGATCTTGTTACGATCTACCTGACTGTTTGGCATAAAGCTGCGCGACCAGGTAGGTGTATATTTGATATACGGACGGGCAAACGGAACTCCGCTCTCGTTTGCATATCCGATCGCGTGGGGCGTTCCGGAGTCCGGCACACCGCAAGCGTAGTCGATATCACAGTTGTTTTCGGCTTTATCGTGTCTTGCCATGATCTCGCCGTTGCGATAACGCATGACCTCCACGTTCACGCCCTCGTAGGTAGAGTTCGGGAAGCCGAAATAAGACCACAGGAAGGAGCAGATGCGCATCTCCTTACGGGGAGGTGCAAGCTGAACCATGCTGTCGGCTGAAAGCTCCACGATCTCACCCGGTCCCAGCTCCTTTTCGTCCTCGTAGTCCAGCTTTTGGTAAGCAAAGGACTCAAAGGTAACGCAATAGCCGTCCTCGCTTTTTCCGACCAACAGCGGAATGCGTCCCCATCGGTCGCGCGCGGCAATGAGATTACCGCCTTCCTTCAGGATCAGAATAGAAGCCGAGCCGTCGATCACCTCCTGTGCAAACAGCAAACCGTCGGTAAAGTTATCTTTGCTGTTGATCAGCGCGGCAACCAGCTCGGTATCGTTGACAACACCGCCCGTCATGGCATTGAAGTGACCCGCCGTGTTGGAAAAATACTGCTTGATCAACGCCTCTTGGTTGTTGATTCTTCCAATAATGCAGATCGCATATTTGCCCAGACCCGAGCAAATCAAAAGAGGCTGCGGATCGCTATCGCTGATACAACCGATAGCCGAAAATCCTCTCATCTCGTCAAAAATGTGTTCAAAGCGTGTACGGAAGGGAGAGTTGCCGATATTGTGAATCTCTCTTTGCAATCCGATCTCCGTATCGTACGCCGCCATACCGGCGCGCTTGGTTCCAAGGTGTGAGTGGTAGTCTGTTCCGAAAAAGACGTCCGAAATTGCGTTCCCCTTGCAAACCGCACCAAAAAATCCGCCCATTTACGTTCTCCTTGTTCTGTGTTTGGTTTCTCTGATCAAAATTAAGTTTATTGAATTACTTGTTAAACTCTGCCGCGATCTCGGCATCCTTTGCAAGTACCGCCTTGGCGTCTGCCGCTCTCTTGGCAACGAGCTTTGCATCCAGCTCATCGTCGGAGAGTGCAAGGACCTGTGCCGCGAGCAGGGCGGCGTTGGTAGCACCGTCGATTGCAACCGTGGCAACCGGAATACCGGAGGGCATTTGAACGGTAGCCAAAAGTGCATCCAAACCGTCGAGGTTGGTGGACTTGCAGGGAATGCCGATTACGGGAAGCGTGGTGTTAGCCGCTACCGCACCTGCCAGATGCGCCGCCATACCTGCCGCCGCAATGATTACGCCAAAGCCATTCTGCTTTGCGTTTGCGGTAAACGATGCCGCCTCGGCGGGCGTACGGTGCGCCGAATAGACGTGAACCTCATACGGGATCTCCAACGACGCCAGCGTATCGATTGCCTTGCGTACTACGGGAAGGTCGCTTGCACTGCCCATTAAAATGCCTACTTTTTTCATGCCAAAAATGTTCTCCTTTACAATTTGTTGCCGTAAATACAAAAAGGGCGCACTTCTCCACTTACTTGGAAGGTGCGCCCAGACGGTCGGCTTATCAAAGATTTCTGTTCCACTGTGGTATCCCACAATTATCCGTCAGTCGCAGAAACCTTAACAACATTATTTATTATATCACAAATACAAATATTTGTCAAGTAAAATTTTCATTTCTTTTCAAGTCTCGCAATCGGCAAATCGAACAAAAAACGGTGTCTTACGCATTTTTTGTCGCGCGAGCGACGGGGGATCTGCATAAAATATATGAATTTTTTGTAAACTGTCAAAAAAGCTCTTGACTTTAGCGTGATAAAGTGGTAAAATGCGTTGTATCAAATTGCAGGGGGAAATACCGCATTATGCCAAACATTCAGTCAGAATCCATCGACCGCCTCTTTGACACCATTTTGAGCTTGGAGAGCACCGAGGATTGCTACCGCTTTTTTGAGGATCTTTGCACCATTAAAGAGCTGCAGGACATGGCACAGCGCTTGGACGCGGCTTTTTTGCTGGATCAGGGTCTTAATTATCAAACCATATCCCAGCAGGTAGGCATCAGCACGGCAACCATCAGCCGTGTCAGCAAGTGTCTCAAATACGGTGGCGGCTATCGTCAAGTTATCGACAAAACCAAGGAGTCAAATCAGTGAAGATCAACGATATTACACTCAAAAAAGACGAGCAAGCAGTTTTCTGCCTGCGTGAGCTGTACGAAAAGCACGGCTACACGCAGTATAAAATGAGTAAATTTGAAGAATACGACCTCTACGTTCGCAACAAGAGCTTTTTGATCTCGGACAGCGTCATTACCTTTACCGATACCAACGGCAAGCTGATGGCTCTCAAGCCCGACGTCACGCTCTCTATCGTCAAAAACAGCAAAAACGCACCCGGTTGCGTACAAAAGCTCTATTACGACGAGCACGTCTATCGTATTTCGGGCAGAAGCTCCTCCTATCAGGAAATTACGCAGGTGGGTTTGGAGTGCCTTGGCGACATTGACGCCTACTGCATCGGTGAGGTGCTAAGTCGGAGGCCAAGCGG
>JAZQYE010000285.1:0-9699 GCA_045633385.1 Eubacteriales bacterium
GGGGCCAAAGGTATCATCGGCAAAGGTCAGGTGCTTCTTTTCACCTGCGTTCGTATATTCGATCTTGGAAAAATGGCAATGCAAGCTCTTGGCGACCTCGTCACCGAGAGCCGTACCGATCTCGTCGAACACGCGGCGATAGCTGTCTGCATCAGGGAACGCACCGCCGATATTGCGTGCGTTGAGATGACCGAAATCCACCACGGGCGCGTAGATGGGAGCCACCTTGCATTGCTCGATGACCTCCGCAAGCGTGCCAAGCTGATTGACCTTGCCCATGGTCTCAATGCCAAGGCGAATGGAGGTCTCCCCCACCGCCTCTGCCACGTGCAAAAGGGTATCCTTGGAGAGTGCCATTGCCTCCTCGCGCGAGATCTTTGCGGCACTGCCGCTGTGAATGACAATGGTATCGGCACCGAGCAGCTCCGCCGCCCAAAGCGATTTTTGAATATAATCCAAGCTCTTAAGTCTCTTTTCGGGATCGGTTCCCGAAAGCGAGATGAAATACGGCGTGTGGAGCGACATCAAAATACCGTGCTCGCGCGCCTTTTCGCCAATGGCAGAGAGCGTTGCCTCACTCCCCGCAATGCCGTTGCCTGCCTCGTACTCAAAGGCGTCAAGCCCCTTTTCCTTGAGCCACCCGGGACTTTGCAGGGTGCTTTTTTTGCCCTCGGAGTAAAACCAATCCCCGTTTCCGCCGGGGCCAAAGGTTGCGTATCTCATCTGTTGCTTCTCCTCTTTTCTGCGCGCCGCACGAGCCTGTATCGGCTTGCATCGGGACGCATTCTTTTTGCAGAATAATTATATACAAAATCGGGCGATTTGTCAAGTAAAAAAGCAAAAACAATCCCCACTTCTGCAAAAAAGCGACGTTTGCGCACGCCGTCTCCCTGCAAAAAATCATTTTGTGGGGAGATCTTTCTTTTTATCACGATCCGCTCCCACGCCGCATACACTTGATAAAGACACTTGCATGATACGGGAGGCTTTTTATGAACCGATCCAACGAGCATTTATCCAACGACGATTTCCAAACCGACTCCTCTGCGTTTCGCCCAACCCTTCGCGGGTGCGTTGCACGCGATACGTCTCTTGCCATGGCGGTGTGCCGCTGTTACATCCACACCTTTTCAAGCATTGCCCTCGACATTTACCATAGCTTGGCATGCGAAAAAAAGAGCATTGCGCTGTGCGATCTTTTTGAAGAGCTTGCGCGGTGCGATTTGGAGCAATTCCGCCTTGTGAGCGAGCTCCTGTTGGCTTTGGGCGGCGAAGAAGTGCTGTGCGACCTGCGCGGCAAGTGCGAGCGCGCACCGTTGCTCTCACGATCCCGCGCCAAAAAGAGCGGTACGGCGATACAACAAGCGATTGCGATGCGAAAGCAAATCATCGACTATTACCAAACCCTGATGAGCCGCACGCAGGATCGCGTGGCGCGCTCGGTTTTTGCCAAGCTCCTTGCCACCGAGCGGCGAATGCTGGATGCGCTTGAGCACGCCGAAAAAATGACTGAAAATTGCTTTTAAAGCGTAAAATGTCGCTCGTTTACGTCGCATGCGACAAAAACAAAAGATAACTACGACAAAACCATAGATGTTGTGGTTTGAAAAGATAAAAAAATACAAAATATTGGAATTTATTTTCAAAAAATACTTGACAAAATATTGCTTTTTTGGTACAATAAATTGATGATGGTAAAAAGGAGGATTGTGCCAAATGAGAAGAAGTCGCTATTCTTACGCCAAAACGCGCCGCAAGGGTACGCTGGTGTTGCTCTTGACGCTCACGGTGCTTCTCCTCGGCTCTTGCATGGCAAGCTCCAACGTGCTTTGGATCAAGGGGCTTTTCGGCTTGGACATTTCCGATTATCTCGCCGAGCCCGTGCAAAAGGAACTGCAACCGAGCGGCACAGCCGCTACCATCTTAACGGACATGGTTCAAATTCTGGTCAGCGACAACTTTGCTCTGAAGGAATTTCAAGGCACCGCCGAGGCAGTAAAGCTGTACCGCGATGACATTTTAAACCACATGCTCCGTAACAACTATGCACTTTATACCGGTGAGCGCTCGGCAATTTCCGCCGTAAAAGAGGCGTATCCCCATACGTCTGCCGCCACACTCATTTCTGCAGAGAGCTTTGAAAACACCGTATTCCGCTATTTTGGCGGCACAACGGTCTCACACGGTGACGGCGAGGTCTTCTCCTACCTGCGCCAAGCCGGCTACTACTCCTCTCCTCTGCAGGGGCGCGAATGTCGCGTGGACGTGGCGGTTACAAAATTGGAAGAGACCGAGCATACCTACCGCATGCACTTTTACTTGACCGACGGCACAGAGATCTCCGAGTCTTATCTTGCCGTATTTGTCAAGCGCACCGACGGCACCTGCTATTGGAAGGCGTTGCAAGCGGTATAATTCCAAAAAAGGGCGAGACGAATGCACTCTTGCATCTGTCTCGCCCACGTTTTTATTTTGATCATTCTGGCAATGGGAATTTTTCTTTTTTTTCGCGCCGACGGCGGTTATTTTTGGCGAAATGCTTGCAAAAGCGGCAAAAATATGATATACTTGCAAGGAAGAATACAGAAAGGCGATTTTTCATGGCAGATTTTTTTACGCCCGACTATATGTTCGGCTCTTACCGCGAGATCACACCCGCGTTTTTACAATCGATTGGCATTCGTGCACTCCTGATCGACATCGATAACACACTCGCGCCCTACGAGCAGGCAGACCCCGACGAATCGATCGTCGCTTGGTTCAATTCCCTTCATGCCTGCGGCATCAAGGCGGCACTCGTCTCCAACAATCACCCGCCGCGCGTGGAGAGATTTAATAAAGATCTCGGCTTGCTCGCTTATGCCGACAGCAAAAAACCAAGCCGCAAAACACCGATGAACGCCATGCAAGCGCTTGGCGTAAGCCGCGCCGAAACTGCCGTGCTGGGAGATCAGCTCCTGACCGATTGCTTTGCGGGCAAGCATTTGGGACTCACCGCCATCATTCTCCCCCCCATCAAGGATAAAACGAACCTCTTTTTCCGCTTCAAGCGGCTGTTGGAGCGTCCATTTATCCGCAAGTATGCAAAAAAACACGGATATGAGCCGTGGATGAATTTTTGGAAGATCAAAAAGTGAGGTAGTAACATGAAGCAAGAAGAATTTTGGGTCACCTCCACAGCGGACGGGACGTCACAGCCCTCGCTGTTCTACCGCGCCTCCAAGCCCGGACGCCCGTTGTTGGTGGGATTGCACACCTGGAGCTGTGCGCGTGACAATCAGATCAAAAATATGCTCCCCTATGCCGAGGAAAACGATTGGAACCTGCTCCTACCCGAGTTCCGCGGTCCCAATCTCGTCTCAAACCCCAACCGTACCTACGCCTGCGGCTCGATCTTTGCCATGCAGGACGTAAAGGACGCCATTGATCACGTCCTAAAAAACGAGCAGGTCGATGCCAATACCATCCTTTTGCTCGGACTGAGCGGCGGCGGACACATGGCACTGATGATGGCAGGCTTTTGCCCCGAGGTCTTTCGCGCCATTGGCTCGTACGTTCCCATCACCGACCTCGCCGCATGGGCAGAGCAAAACAAGGGCTATGCACCGCACGTGCTGGCGTGCTGCTCCGACGACGAGGAGGAGATGCGCCTGCGCTCCCCCATGACCTATATCGATACCATTGCAAAGGCAAATCTCAAGATCTTTCACGGCAAATATGACCCCGTCGTTTCGGTTACGCACAGCTTGAAGATCTACGACGCCATCTTTCAAAAATATCCGCAGTCACGCGTCTTTCTCGACGTCTTTGACGGCGGACACGAGATAGACATGAAGCAAGCCATGTATTGGTTGACCTCGCAATGCGGTCAGCAGGAAAAGCGACAGATCACGGGATAACAAAAAAGTGTTGACGCTCCCCCCAAAAAAGGGGTGCGTCAACACTTTTTTTGTTTTGGTTAGCTCACATCAATAGCGCAAAATGGCAAAGCCCGTTGCAGGCACGTGCAAGCGGTAGGTACACTCGTCCACGGCAGAGAGGCGAACGCCGCCGCTCTCCTTGACGACGTGCGGTACCGTAGCTTGTTGGAAGGTAACGGTGACCGTTGCATCCTCACCATGATCGACCACGTCGCCGTGCTTGACGCTACGGTGATTCCCCTCGTTGTGAAAGACGGATACGTAGCGGTTTACAGAAGCATCCTCGGAGAGCAACCAATGCAAACCATCCACCACACAGGGGAGCAATTCGCGCTCCAATTCGTGTAGGCGATGCTCCAGCGCACCAAGATCCGCGCTTTTCAGTACGCGGTGCTCTGCTCCGACTCGACTTGCAAATGCGCCGTCGGGCGACGCATCGATCAGATACGCATAGCCTGCAAGCGTTTGCACGGGTGCATCCTCGTAGATGATGTCAAACAGATCGCCAAAGCGAGAATTGGTCATCACATGGCTCTCGTTGCCGCAAATACGTCCATTGCGCGTCCAAATCAGCTTGAGCACGTCCTCAATATGTCCGTAGCGAGCCTGCTCCTCCCGACTCAATATGCAATGCATATATCGGTCGCGGTGCGCACCGATCTCCCACGCATCGTAAACGTCGGGCAACTCGATGCATTGATAATCCTTAGGTAAGACCAATGCAAAGGGCGTTTGGGCGTTCATACCGTGCAAGCGCTGTGTATCGGCAATAAATTCCTTTTTGACCTCGCCGTAGGGAGAGAGCGCAAAGGTGTGCATATCGCTGTAGCTGGAGTTCAAGCCCCACTCCTCGGAGAAGTAGTCTGCGCCACTCATCAGCGCGTAGTAATAAATGCGCCGTTGTAAGAGGCGTGAGCTGCCGCCGTTTGCCCCGTTGGAGGTAAAGTCATCGGGGTGCTCCTCCTGCGAGAGATACCACTCGTTGCCGGGCTCGCGGTTAAAGCAGGGCATGGAGTAGCCCTCCTCCAAATTTCCGATCCACGTCTCATAGTACGCGCCCCACATCTTGCCCGATTGCCGCGCTATACCGCGTGCCAGCGCAAGCTCAATGCGCATTTGCGGGATCTGACATCCCACCTCGGGCATAAAGGTACGCATACCGAGTCTGTTTTGCATACCCGTGTACAAAAAGAAGCTGTCGCAGGGGAGGATCAAGCCATCCATCTGCTTCATGCGAATCCTAAACATCTCCTCAACCTCGCGGTCAAACGCGCGCGGCGTTTCGGCGTAGCGCATGGGAGCGTACTCCTCGGGCGTGCCCTGCGAAAGTCCGGGCAGGAGCGTTCCGTCGGCGAGCTTTGCATATTCGCGCAGAGAGCTCGCACGCAGCTGTGCCGCATCGTAAGGTCCCTTTTGCCCCTGCATATACTCCATCATCAAATTCCAATCGTGACGACGGTTGGAGGCGCTTTCATGAAGCTGAAAGCCAAGGAACCACTTGCCGAGCATCTGCTCGTAGTCGGCGATGAGAGAGTGGTCAAAATCGTATTCGTGATAGGTGATGCCTCCCGCAAGTCGGTCAACGTAAAAGGGGTGATTACCCTCTTTTAAAAGCTCGTACAAGCGCGATCCCTTTGCGGCAAAGCGATTGAACTTGAGAGCGTCTGGAACGGTAAACGCGTGCTGGATCTTAAATCCCGTATCCGCATTGATCAGACCGTTTTTGACCAAGCCCTCGAAATATTGCTCGTTATATACGTGAAAGAATTTCATGCTTCCTCCCGTCGGCGTCCCCGACCTTGCGCTCCTGTATCTTACTTGATGCGGCGAGCCTCGGTATAATAGCGTTTATCGCGCGACGTACCCATGGAGAAGGTCTTGCGCGGAAGCACGCCCTCCTTATCCACGGCCTCAAACAGCTCGCTCTTACCCATGCAATCGTACAAAAATCCGCTGATCTTGCCGTCGGCAGTCAAGGAGAGCAACTCCTCCTCGTCGTGAATGTAATCGATCACAACCTCCTTGTGCTCTGCCACGTAAGCATCTAAAAACTGCTGAACCGTTCCAACCGCCAAGGCGTGGGGAGGCGCAGTAATGCAAAGCTCCTCGCGGCGGTCGCCGCAAACGAAGGTAACACGTTGCGCGCCGTTTGCCTCGCACTTGTGCGCCTGCAAATACGCCTTGAAAGCAGAGAGCAGATCATCGGCATTGACGTTCTCGGCGGTGCGGAAGATCGGTTCAAACTCCAACGCCTCGCTGTGAATGTTGACCAGCTCACACAACGCGTAACGGTTCTGCTCGGTCGCCTCCAACGCGCGGCAAGCCTTTGCCGAAGCCAGAGAGTGATTTCCGTCACCCACCGCCAACGTAATGCCGCCGTGCAAAGCACCGAGAGACTCGATCTTTTGGCAAAGCTCCTCATTCAGTTCATTCGGAACGAGATATCCGCACAAATGACCGCCGTCCATCATCAGATCAAAATCGTACAGCTTTTGCATACCGCCGCTTGCCGCAAGAGCCTGCAACGGCTCGATGATGGCACGTGCCGTATCGTCGATGAGCATCAGGATATGCGGCAGCTCGATGGAAGCGTTTTTACGGATCTCCACACGGGGCGGAATACGCTCCAGCACCGTTTTTTCGGTAGCGCGAATGCGAGAGGTGGAGCCCTCGTTGTAGTCGTACTCCTCCAGATCCACCGCACCGATCAAGCCCTGACGGATCTTGCCGTCGCGTTGCGTGCGCTCAACGTAGATCAGCGCATTGGGATACTCGGCAAACACGCCGTCGGCATCGTATTGACGCATGGTCGCATTGATGCGCTCAATGGTCTCTTTTGCATCTGTCTTTCCAAGATAGACCTCGGGGTAAATGACATGCAACGCCGAGGGATACTCCCCTGCCGTACGGCGAACCTCCTCCCAATATTCGGGATTGGAGGTGAATTGGTCACAAGCAATGACCGACCACTGTTCAAAATGCGCGCGCGGCAACAAAATATCCGCAGGCGAAAAAATCGTTTTTTTCATGAGTTTATCTTCCTTTCAATTTCTTATGATCCTATCATATCCTTTTTTGTGTACCGATCCGTCAGTCAAGCTCCAACAGATCGTAAACCTTGTAAATATCTCCCGCGCCCATGATGATGACGAGGTCCCCCTCTCGCGCTTCCTGCTTCAATGCCTGCGCCAAAGCGCCAAAGCTACCGCAGTAGCAGGCATCCAGGCCGATACGCTGTGCCAACAGCTCGGACGTCACGCCGTACACGTTTTGCTCACGCGCGGCGTAAATGTCGGCAAAAAAAACCTTATCGGCATTTCCAAACGCTTTGGTAAACGACTCCAGCAGAGCCGCCGTGCGGCTGTAGGTGTGAGGCTGATAAGCGCACAGCACGCGGCGATAGCCCATTTCACGAGCCCCTGCAAGCGTTGCACGGATCTCGTCGGGGTGGTGACCGTAATCGTCATAGACCACGGCACCGTTGAGCACGCCCTTGCGCTCCATACGGCGCTTTGCCCCCATAAAGGACTCCAACGCCGAAACGGTGTAAAAATACGGAATACCGCAAAGGCTTGCCGCACTTGCCGCCGCCAAGGCATTGTACACGTTGTGGAGACCGAACACATGCAGACGAACGTGGCATTGCACGTGTCCGTCGTGACAAAAATCAAACTCTGTCACACCGTCACCGTGGACGATATTGCGCGCGGTAAAATCCGCCTCGTTGTTGATGCCAAAGCTGACGCGCCTGCCGCGGTAAGGCTCCAGCGCGCGTATGCTCTCCACATCGTCGGCATTGTAGAGCACCGTTCCACCCTCGCCCGTTCGGTTGGCATACTGCAAAAAGGAGGAGCGAATGTGATCCATACTCTTAAAATAGTCGGGGTGATCCATACCGACGTTGAGGATCACGGCAAGCGTGGGATAAAAATCCAAAAAAGAATCCATATATTCACACGCTTCAAAAACAAAGTAATCGGTCTTTCTGCCAATGCGGCAAGTAGAGCCCTGCAGGGCGGGAAGCTCCGCACCGCACAACACGGTTGGGTCGGTGGCGGCAAGAAAGATCTGCGCACACATTGCCGTACAGGTGCTTTTGCCGTGCATACCCGAAATACCAATGCGATAGCGGTATGCCTGCATGAGATAACCGAGATAATCGGAGCGGGAGAGCAGCGGCTTACCCGTTCGCTTGGCTTCTGCGTATTCGGGGTTGTCGGGAGAAATTGCAACGGTATAAACGACCGCATCGTAACGCGCTACGTTTGCGGCATCGTGTGCGGCAAACACGGGAATCCCCTTTTCGCGTAGCTGTGCCGTTTGCGGATTTTCGGTGCGATCCGATCCGCCCACGATATACCCAAGAGCTGCCGACATTTGTGCCAGTGCCGACATACTGATACCGCCAATACCGATGAAAAAGATACTGTGGCAGTACTTCAGCATCGCTTCGATGCGCTCATATCCGTAATGTGTATTTTCCAAAGACATGAAAAGCCCCTCCTGACCGATTTGTGCGCGTGTGCGCACTCATCTCATAATATGACATTTTTTAACGCGATGTGACAAAAAAGTCGGTATCTCTTATAAAAATATTTTTCCTTTCACAAAAATATACCGCTTTCATTGAATAACGTTCACAAAAAAGCTGTATAATAATGTCATCAAAAAAATACAGCAGTGAACGGAGGATTACACTATGCAAATTACCGATATCAAGGTCAGAAAGCTGTTTGATGAAGGACCCATGAAAGCAATCGTATCCGTCACGTTTGACGGTCAGCTTGCCGTTCATGACATCAAGGTGATTTACGCGCGTGAAAAGTATTTTATCGTAATGCCAAGCCGCAAGAATCCCGATGAGACCTATCGCGACATCGTACATCCCATCAACGCACAGTTCCGCGGGATGTTAGAGTCTGCCGTCATCAGTGCCTACGAGACCGCTTTGGAAGAAACGGATACAGAGCTTGCATCAAACGCAGAGGAACCCGCTACCGAAACCGTATGATCGGCTACAATCAAGACTGCTGTTGCAGTCTTTTTTGTTTTATAGCCTGCCGTGCGAGAATAAAACGTTACTGCCGCAAAGGGTCAGCGTTCCAAAGGAACGCCCCAAGCCGTCATCGTCGTAGCCCACACTGCCGGGATTGAACAGGTACATAGGGCGAGTCAGCGTTTGCGAGCCGATAACGCTCCCTGCGGGAATGACCGTTTCCGTTGGCTTGTGCGTATGCCCGTAAAGCACCACGTCGGCATTGCAGGACGCCGCATAGGAGATCAGATTGCCAAGCCCCGCCTTGACGCCTTGCAAATGCCCATGCGTCAAAAGGATCGTGTGTCCCTCCAAAAATAACGTGCGCTCGGTCCAAGGAGTTTGCTCGGAGGTACTCCAATCGCAATTTCCGCGCACGGCGTACAGCGGCGTATCGTCAAACGTCATATGTTCAACCTCACGCAAGCCGTCTCCCAAAAAGCAGATCGCGCCCGGACGCTTTGGTTGGCGGCGGATCGCCTCCAAAATGCCGTCGGTTCTTCCGTGTGCATCCGAAAAGATCAAAAGCTCCATTTTCTACCTCCGACAAAATGCAAATTCCCGTGCCTTCTTCACTATGACTATTATACCACACCCAACGAGGTTTGTCTATACGCGCAACAAAATAATCAAAAAAATACCGAAAGTTTTCTTTTCAAATAACAAAATACCGACGGCTTGGATTTCAGCCGTCGGTATTTTTTGGTGCGTATTTCTTTTAAAAACCCCACCGAGCCGTGTAAT
>JAZQYE010000286.1:0-5548 GCA_045633385.1 Eubacteriales bacterium
TGGAGGGAGGCTTGAAACGCCTCTTGCAAAACGGCGTTTGCGGCATCCAGCGATTGCAGGATCAAATACGAGGGGCTGGTAGAGCCAAAGAGCGCCAGGGCAGCCTTTGCCTGTTGCAATAAGTTGGCAGAAAGAGCAGGGGAGAGGTGCAGATACGCGCCGCCCGTCAGCACGGGGAGCGTTTTGTGTGCGGAGGCACAGCAAATATCTGCCCCCAAATCGATGGGGTGACGGGAGACGGGTAAAAACTTGAGGTACGCCCCGTGTGCACCGTCCACAAGCAACAGCGCCCCGTAGCGGTGGCATACCTGCGCCAACGCGCCGATATCAAGCGTATTGCCAAGATAATCGGGGGAGGTCAAATAAACGGCTGTAGGCGGCTCTGCGGCGCTTGTGAGCGCGTGCTCCAGTTCCGCAGGTGTTAAGGGCGATGCAAGGTAGGGTGTGCCTGCCTGTGGATTGAGCCATTGCACGTCGGCATCTAAAAGTGCCACGGCGCTCAAAAAGGTTTTGTGCGCATTGCGACCTGCCCAAACGGTGAGTCGCTTTTTTTGCTCCCTTGCGTACAGCATGGCAAGGTAGAGCATGGCGCGAATGCATTGCGAGGAGCCCTCGGTCGAGTACAGCGTTTTGCAACCGAATATCTCGCTTGCAATCGCTTCACTCTCTCCAATAATGCCGTCGGCATCATAGAGGCTGTCAGCGCCCGCTACCTCGGTCAGGTCGAGTGCTTCCACGCCAAGCGCGCCGCGCCCCTTGTGTCCCGGCATGTGCAGGCGGAGCGTATCGCTCTGTGCATAGCGGCGGACAAAATCACAAATCGGTGTGCGATGCTTCATCGCGTTCAATCTCCGTTTTTGGCGAGCGTACGTGCAATTTCAACCATAATGGCGCATTCCATTCTCTTGCGGAAGAGCTCGCAACCGTACTTGTAAACGCCCGTTACGCTGCCCGTGGAGTGGTAAGCGTTTGCGGCACATCCGCCCGAGCAGTAGAGCTTTGCCCAGCAATCCTTGCAATCGGGGCGTGCATATACGTTACAGCTTGCAAAATCGCATTGCGTTGCCGCGTTAGTCACGCCGCTCCAAATATCGCCGAGCTTAAACTTTTCTTCACCGACAAACTGGTGGCAGGGGTAAAGGTCGCCCCAAGGGGTAACAGCCATGTACTCGGTGCCCGAGCCACAGCCCGAAATGCGCTTGTAGATGCAGGGACCACCCGTCAGATCGATCATATAGTGGTAGAAAGTAAAGGGCTTGCCCGCGCGGTCGCGCTCCAGCATCAGCTCGGCAAGCTTTTCGTATTGGTCGAGCACCACGGGCAGATCCGTCTCGGTCAATTCGGAGGGGTCACCGGGGGCGCAGACCACGGGCTCCATGCTCAATTCGGTAAAGCCGAGATCCAGCATGGTTTGAATGTCCTTGAGAAAATCGGGGTTGGCGTGCGTAAAGGTGCCGCGCATATAGTAGCCCTTGCCGCCGCGTGCCTCGACGAATTTTTGAAACTTGGGAACGATCTTTTCCCAGCTTCCGTTGCCTGCGTAATCTACACGGTAGCGGTCGTGGATCTCTTTGCGACCGTCCAGACTGAGCACCACGTTACTGCACTCACGGTTGGCAAAATCGATGACGTCATCATCTACCAGCATACCGTTGGTGGTTAGAGTAAAGCGAAAATTCTTGCCTTTTTCCTGTTCGATCGAGCGAGCATACGCTACAAGCTGTTTGACAACGTCAAAATTCATCAGCGGCTCACCGCCGAAAAAGTCGACCTCTAAATTGCGGCGCGTTCCGGAATTGGCGACGAGAAAATCGAGTGCCTGCTTACCCACCTCAAAGCTCATCACAGCGCGGTCGCCGTGGTATTTTCCCTGACTTGCAAAGCAGTAGGAGCAATTGAGGTTGCAGGTGTGTGCAATGTGCAGGCAGAGAGCCTTGACCACGCCCGAAGTTTTCGCCTTCAAATGTCCCGCCATTCCCTCAAAGGTATCAGGGGAAAAGAGCTTGCCGCTCTCCTTGAGTGCGGTGACCTGGTCGTAGCATTCCGCAATATCATCTGCCGTAATGTCCTCACGGTCAGCGTATTTTTCATTCATTTTGGCAAGAATTGCGTCGCGGTCCTCGTTTTCATAAAGTGATATGATGTCATAAGCCACTTCATCCACAACATGTATGCCGCCCGAGCAGGTATCCAGCACAATGTGATATCCGCCAAGTTTGTATTGATGTACCATAATGGAAAACTCCTTTTCTTACATTAAAAATGCCGCCCGAGGGCGGCATTTTTAAGAGGCATTATTTGCTCTCTTTGTTCTCGCACTGCTGGTTTGCGATACCGCAGCTGGTCTTGCAAGCAGATTGGCAAGAGGTCTGGCATTCGCCGCAACCGCCGTTCTTTGCGCTCTCGCAAAGGTTACGAGTTTCAATGGTTTGGATATGTTTCATGATCGAAAACCTCCGAATAATTGATTTACAACATACATTATATCATGTTTTTTCAAAAAAGTCAATATCAAACCAAACATTTCACGCAAAATTTTGATTTTTTTTGCAAGTGCGCTTTTTTTTCGCTTTTTTGCAAATTTTGTTGCATTTTGCGTGTATATTTGGTATAATAAGTAAGTGAAGTCAAATTGCCGCTCGGTCGGCGATTTTGGAAAGGATACCGTACAAAAAATGAAAAAATCAATTCTCAGAAATTACGCAAAGCTGATTGCCAAAATGGGTGGCAACGTACAAAAGGGGCAGGATGTTATCGTTCGCGCCTCTCTCGATCAGCCCGAGTTCGTTCGTATGCTGGTAGAGGAGTGCTACGCGCTCGGTGCCCGCAAGGTCAACGTGGAGTGGAGCTATTTGCCCGTGACCAAGGTCACGCAAAAAAAAGCGTCGCTCAAAACGCTCTCGCACATGGAGGAGTGGGAGATTTCCAAGCTCAAGCATGAGTCCGAAACGCTCCCCGTTATCATCTGGCTCGAATCCGATGATCCCGACGGTCTTTCGGGCGTCAATCAGGAAAAAATGGCAAAGGCGATGCAGGCGCGCTACAAGATCCGCAAGCCCTACCGCGATGCCATGGAGAACAAATATCAATGGTGCATTGCCGCCGTTCCCGGTGCGGAGTGGGCAAAAAAAGTGTTCCCCAATGAAAAAAAGGCGCGCGCAATGGAAAAATTGTGGGAGGCGATCCTTTACACCTCTCGCGCAACGGAGGATCCCATTGCCGCATGGAAGGCGCACAATGCCGACCTTGCTGCTCGCTGTGCGTATCTCAACGGCTTGGGCATTGAGACCCTGGAATACAAGTCGGCAAACGGAACCGATTTGCGCGTGGGCATGATCGAGGATGCGCTCTTTATGGGTGGCGACGAGACCACGCAGGGCAGTGGTATCGTATTCAACCCCAACATTCCCTCCGAGGAGGTTTTTGTTTCCCCCAAAAAGGGCGTTGCCGAGGGTATCGTGTACTCCTCCAAGCCGCTCTCCTATCAAGGTCAGCTGATCGAAAACTTTTGGATGCGCTTTGAGGGCGGTAAGGCAGTTGAGGTTGGCGCCGAGAAGGGCGAGGCATTGCTCAAGGAGATGGTTTCGATGGATGAAGGCGCGGCATATCTCGGAGAGTGCGCGCTCGTTCCCTACGACAGTCCCATCTGCAATTCGGGCATTCTGTTCTACAACACCCTCTTTGACGAAAACGCGACCTGCCACTTTGCGGTGGGACACGGCTTTACCAACGTCATCAAAAATTACGATCAGTACACCATGCAGGAGTGCTACGACAAGGACATTAACCACTCGATGATCCACCTTCATTTTATGATCGGTACGCCCGATCTTGCCATTACCGCCATCACACGTGACGGCAAGCGCGTTCCTATCTTCGAAAACGGAAACTGGGCATTTTAAGGAGCGATACGATGGACGTAACAGCACGATTTTTGCAATACGTTGCATTTGATACCACCTCCGACGAGGATTCTGCAAGCGTTCCCAGTACCCCTTCACAACGTGTGCTTGGGGAATATCTGGTCGGTGAGCTCAAAGCCATTGGCATGGAGAACGTGCGCATGGACGAGCATGGCTACGTGTACGCGGAGCTTTCCGCAACACCCGACTGTGCCTATCTCAAGGCCTTGGGTCTGATCGCACACATGGATACCTCTGCGGCGGTCAGCGGTGCGAATATCAAGCCGCGTACCGTGCGCTACGAGGGCGGAGTGCTGACCTTGGAGAGCGGTACGGCGTTAGATCCTGCCGTGTATCCATCTTTGCGCCGCTACGAGGGTCAGGAGCTGATCGTCACCGACGGCAACACGCTGTTGGGGGCCGACGATAAGGCGGGCATTGCCGAGATCGTCACCGCGTGTGAATATCTCATTCAAAACCCCGACGTCTCGCACCGCGCCGTATGCGTGGCGTTTACGCCCGACGAGGAGATCGGTAGAGGTGCGGATCGCTTTGACGTTGAGAATTTTGGCGCGCGTCAGGCTTACACCGTGGACGGAGAGGAACTTGGAGATATTGAGTATGAGAACTTTAACGCCGCTTCCGCAAAGCTGACGGTGCACGGCTTAAACGTGCATCCCGGTTCGGCAAAGGGGATCATGAAAAACGCCATCCTTATGGCAAATCGCTTCCTCTCCATGCTTCCGCCTGCCGAAACGCCCGCGCATACCGAGGGCTACGAAGGATTTTACCACGTGACGGATATTGTCGGAGACGAAACGACCGCTACCGTTTCGATGCTGGTGCGTGACCACGACCGCACGAAATTTGAAGCACGTAAGGCGTTTTTGCAACGCTTGTGCGACTATTTGTGTACCGAGTGGGGAGAGGGAAGCTTTGTTTTGGAGCTGCGTGACAGCTATTACAATATGCGTGAGAAGATTTTGCCGCATCCTGCGCTGATCGAAAACGCCATGGAGGCAATGCGCGCCGTTGGGGTAGAGCCTCGCATCGTTCCCGTTCGCGGCGGAACCGACGGAGCACGTCTTTCCTTTATGGGTATTCCTTGCCCCAATCTTTCTACGGGTGGCGCGAATTTTCACGGTGTGCATGAGTTTATTCCCGTGGAGTCGATGCAAAAAATGGTAGAGGTGCTGGTCAATCTCATTACGCATCCCTGAGCCCGATCTCAAAATATGAAAAACGCCTTTACAATTGCACCAAAGTGTGCTATAATAGAGCGAATGATTGAAAGGAAGTATTTGTTATGAGCGAAATTCTTGAAATTATTATGATCGTCAGCTTTGGTGCCTCCTGGCCCGTGAACGTGATGAAGTCTTATCGCAGTCGCACCACCAAGGGCAAGAGCCTGCTGTTTTTGTGCCTGATCTTTTTCGGCTACATCGCAGGCATCACCTCCAAGCTTGTCAACGAGGCTTACATGGCATCATTTGCGCAAAAATGGTACGTGCTGTTCTTTTACGTGCTCAACTTTTTAATGGTTGGAGCAGATATCATCATGTATTTCCGCAACCTGCGCCTGGATCGCAAAAGAGCGCAAGAGCAAGCAGAACAATAAAAAAGACAGACGGTTCAAACGATTCGAT
>JAZQYE010000287.1:0-4270 GCA_045633385.1 Eubacteriales bacterium
ATATTTACAAATCAAACGGACCAGAGGTGTTTCTGCACCGAAAAGCACAAAGGCAGGCAGCTTACATGCTCTCTGCCTTTTATCTGACAATAAATTGATCTGATCCTATCAATATCCGAATCTGAAGCCGTCTCTGGCGCCCTTGGACATCGGTAGCTTCGAATCCTGTCGCTCCGACCCATGAAAAAAGGGGGCTAAAAGCCCCCTCATGGTCGCAATAAGTTAACCTCGCGTTGCCCACGCGGAAAATATAGTCGTACGTGCGATCTCGGTACACTCGATCGCCCATACTCCTTATTTTCTCGCTTTTTTGCGGATCAAACGATACTCAATCGTTTGATCTCGCAAAACCCATGAACCCGAACAATGCTTCTTTTTAGAAGTTGCAGGTTCGAATCTTGTCACTCCGACCATGAAAAAAGGGGGCTAAAAGCCCCCTCATGGTCGGAGTGACAGGATTCGAACCTGCGACCTCATGGACCCGAACCATGCGCACTACCAAACTGTGCCACACCCCGAAATCGACCATATGATTATATCATAAGGTTTTTTATTTGTCAAGCCTTTTTTTGATTTCCTTAACCGTAAAATTGCAACACCTGAATTCTCTGAAAATCTCATGGAACAAATTGTAAATACCTCTTGAAGATTCTCTCCAAATAAGGTATAATGCTAATAGTAACAAAATTCGACACTGTATAAGGAGATGCATTATGTTTTCTAAACACGATATCTCGCGCAACGCATGTCAATTATTCGGAGGTCAAGCCAAGTGCGGCTATGACTGGTGGTGGCATTCCTTTACCGGAAGACACGCTCAAACGGGCCAAGAAAAGGCGTTTTTTATTGAGTATTTCGTATGCAATCCCGCCAAGGGCGGTGATGCGCCCATTCTCGGTCAGCTTGCGCAAAACAAGCAAAACGGTATCACCCCCTCTTACCTGATGGTAAAGGGCGGCTCCTGGGGAGAGGATGCTGCGCAGCTGCACAGATTCTTCGGCTGGAATGAGATCGACGTATCCTTCGGTGTGCCCTTCTCTGTCAAGGCAGACGAATGCTATTGCACCGAAACCGAAATGCACGGTCATATCAAGATCGAGGATGCAAAGTCGCACCCCGAATGGATGTGCCAGGACGGTGAGATGTCATGGAACCTTAAGATCGAAAAGAAAGTGCCCTTTAACGTAGGCTACGGTGCGGGCAAGCTGTTCCGTAAGCTGCAGCTTTTTGAAATGTTCTGGCATGCAGAGGGCATGAAATCCGCTTATTCAGGCGAGGTCATCTGGAACGGTGAAACGTACATCGTCACCCCCGAGACCTGCTATGGGTATGCCGACAAGAACTGGGGCAAGGACTTCACTTCCCCTTGGGTATGGCTGTCCTCCAATAACCTGACCAGTAAGAAAACAGGTCAGAAGCTGCAAAACAGCGTATTCGACATTGGCGGCGGCTGCCCCAAGGTCGGTCCCGTTGCACTCAAGCGCAAGCTGCTCTCCGCTTATTATTACGAGGGCAAGTGCTATGAATTCAACTTCTCCAAATTCTGGACCTTTACACGCACCAAGTTCGATTGCAAGGAAACCGATACCCAGATCATCTGGCACGTGGAGCAAAAGACCTGGAGAAACCGCATGGTAACCGACATTACCTGCGAGAAAAAGGTCATGCTGTTCGTCAACTATGAAGCGCCCAACGGCAAAAAGCTGCACAACAACCTTTGGAACGGTGGCAACGGCAAAGGCACGGTGGCACTGTATCGCGACGGTAAGCTGATCGACGAGGTCATCTGCGAAAACGTTGGCTGCGAATACGGCGAATACGACAAGGTCTGACCCGACTACATCAACCATCCATAAAACACAGGAGATATACAGCCATGAAATCAGTAACGTGTAAGAATTGTGGTGCAAACGGTTTACAAGAGAAAAACGGATTTTTGATATGCGAATACTGCTTATCCAAGTTTGCTATCGAAGCGACCGACATGCCCCGGCAGACTATGGGCAGATCCTTGAACTCCGACATTGAAAGACTCTTGGAAAAATGCCGCAAGGACCCCAGAAATGCGAGAAAATACGCCAACCTTATCCTGGATATTGACCCCACCAACAAGGAAGCCAGAAGATATCTTTAATTCTGATCTTGATAAGGAGACCGATACATGAAGACAAAGGATATTGCTGCCAAATACGGCATCAACCGGGAAGAATTTGACCATTATCTGAAAATGTGCCATAAAACGTATACGGACAACATTTTATATCTGACCGTAGACGACGCTAAAGTTCCCGCCTACGTAGAGGAATTCAAGCGCTTGCAGGAAAAAAGAAGAGAGCATCAGCTTGAGCGCGAAAAGGAAGAAAGAGCGCGCCAGCTCGAGTTGCAAAAGGAAGAAGAGATCAAAAAAATTGCGATGTCCCAAATGCTGATCTCCTCCGGCTTCAGCTTTGACGGATACAAGATCGTCAAATATTCCGGCTACATCTCGGGCGACGATGCAACGCAGATCCCCAGATCCGGTATTTTCGGAAGCAATAACGGTGCAAAGCTGACCTCTGCACTGGTTGAAATCCGCAGACAGGCGCTCAAGGAGCTTAAGGAAGCGGCTTACGATCTGGGATGCAACGCAGTGGTGGGCGTAGACTTCGACTACATCACGCTGGAGCCCGAAACGGCAAACCTCAGCGGTGGTACGCTGTACGAGCCGTATATCATCTGCGTTACCGCAAACGGCAACGCCGTCGTCATTGAAAAGATCGACGAGCAATCCGAGCAGCAAAGGCAATTCCAAGCGCAACAGCCCAATTACCTTTCCGATGCGTACGACGATCCCTTCAATTGATTAAAAAACTTAAAGAGCAGGAAATCCCGGTTGGATTTCCTGCTCTTTTTATTTACGTCATCGAGTCGAACAAATTGATAAACTCCAGACCGCTTTTGAGTGCATAAGCGGCAGTGTAGGCGGTTCCTCCCTTGCTCTTGGTCAGAAAAGCAATGCAAACGTCACTGCCCTGAACCAGACGGCGGTCACGCTCCAGCATACAGCCCTCACCGTATCTCTCGCGAACGAATATAACGCTGTCCGCTTGCGACAGCACAAAACGGTACGCATGGCGATCCTGCTCACTCCACGCGGCATCCTGATCGCGACACGGCAATATCAGATCCAGCTTGATATGGGGATACTGCCTTTTCTGCTCCAGCACGCAAAGAGCAGCCAAGGTGTCAAACCCGATCGCACCTCCCGCACGGAAATGCACCGCTCCTTCTTCCGCCTGCCTTGCGATTTCTGCCTTGAGCAATTCGGGCAGCGCCACGATATGCTTTTCGTCGATCTGCCTGTGCCCGGTAAAGCACACGGTTTTCTCTTGCACGTATCCCACCTCGCTTTCGCACTCATTATAGCACATTTGTTCTGTTTTGTAAACCTTTTTTTGCATAAATCGTGTACAAAAATCCGCCTTTTCCCGACAAAACGTGCGTTTTCCGCACACGCGCGACTCGCTCCTTCCCCATACTTTTGCCAACGTTGACATATCCCGCCCTTGCACGATACGTTTTTGCCTGTCCTGCATTGACAAAAAAGCACGCGCTTTCCCGCTATAATAAAAGCAAAAACACATTGTGGAGGAATTACATATGCAACACAAGACCGAATTCGCCTCTCCCGACACGGGACAAGCCTTTGGCAAGACCAAAATCAGATTACAAACCGCTTCCGCCATACGGCGTCGGCGCATTTTGCTTTCCGCCATACGAGGAGCGGGTATTATGCTGGTGGCATGGCTATCGGGACTGCTCAGCGCATTTTTCGGTACGTGTCCTGCGGGCATTGCCCTGCTCTGCGCTACGAGCATAGGCGTACCCTACGTTTTTGTGGGATTGTGCGCCTCGCTGCCCTTTATCGACCGACCTTGGGGCTATCTGTGCGCCTATCTCGGTATTCTGACCCTGCGCGTTGCAGTCACGCTTCTTGTCGGCAGCGGCAGAGCCAACCTGCGCAATCTGCCGCCCTTGCCCAACGACAAATTCAGCAAGGCGCTTTTACAAATCGAGGACGGCGGTTTTTTTGGCCCCAAGCCGGCATTGCCCGAGCAAGAGCCCAATACGCAAAAGCCCAAGCTATTTGAAGAAGCTCCTATTCTGCGCATGATGACGGGCGCGATCGGTGCGCTGATCGCGGGAGGCTTTGCCATCGCACTGGGAGGCTTTCAATACTATGATCTGTTCGGCACACTGTTTATGCTGTTTGCCATTCCGTTATGCATCT
>JAZQYE010000288.1:0-8573 GCA_045633385.1 Eubacteriales bacterium
GTACATACACGGTTATTTACGATAAGAACGGATCAAAATACGGTGTTGGCAAAGGGCTTATAATACAAAAGCAATAACTGTTTATTGATAAAATAAAAAACAGTCGCCCTCATAAGCTGAGAGCGACGGTTTTTCTATTCAAGCTATTACTAAATTAAGCAAGCTCTGCGAAGTACTTGATCGTACGAACCATCTGGCTGGTGTAGGAGTTCTCGTTGTCGTACCAAGAAACGACCTGTACCTGGTAGGTCTCGTCGTCGATCTTGGTTACCATGGTCTGAGTTGCATCGAACAGAGAACCGTAGGTGATACCGATAACGTCGGAAGAAACGATCTGGTCGGTGTTGTATCCGAAGGAAGCGGAAGAAGCAGCCTTCATAGCAGCGTTGATACCGTCCTTGGTAACGTCCTTGCCCTTAACAACTGCAACGAGAATGGTGGTAGAACCGGTGCAGGTAGGAACTCTCTGTGCGGAACCGATCAGCTTGCCGTCGAGCTCAGGAATAACGAGACCGATTGCCTTTGCAGCGCCGGTGGAGTTGGGAACGATGTTCTGTGCGCCTGCACGTGCACGGCGGAGGTCACCCTTTCTGTGAGGACCATCGAGGATCATCTGGTCACCGGTGTAAGCATGAACGGTGGTCATGATACCGGACTGGATGGGTGCATAGTCGTTGAGAGCCTTAGCCATGGGAGCAAGGCAGTTGGTGGTGCAGGATGCAGCGGAAATGATCTTATCGTCGGGAGTAAGGATACCCTCGTTTACGCTGTAAACAACAGTCTTGGTTGCCTTGTCTGCGGGAGCAGAGATAACAACCTTCTTAGCGCCTGCGTTGATGTGAGCCATGGACTTCTCCTGGGTGCAGTAGAAGCCGGTGCACTCGAGAACAACGTCAACCTTCAGCTTCTTCCAAGGAAGGTTTGCAGCGTCCTTCTCGGAATAGATCTTGATGGTCTTACCGTCAACAGTGATGGTGCCTGCCTCATCGTCAGCAACCACGTCGTGGTTGTATCTGCCCTGAGCAGTGTCATACTTGAGAAGGTGAGCGAGCATAGAGGGCTGAGTGAGGTCGTTGATTGCAACGATCTGATAACCCTTAGCGCCAAACATTTGGCGGAATGCAAGACGGCCGATACGACCGAAACCGTTAATCGCAACTTTTACGTTTGCCATTGGAATAATCCTCCGTGTATAAATAAATTTAGTTTGACTTCCCGTAGGAGAGCCTTTCCATACAGTATATATTGTACATCATTTTTCCAAAATATACAAGGGGTTTGACGAAAATTTATCAAGTTTGTTACTTTCTATCATTTTTTGCCGCTTTTGCCCTCCCCATGTGTGCATTTTGCAAAAAGCCCCCCCTCTTTTTGTGCGCTTGCCCCTCAAGAAGCCACCTTTTTCGCTCAAAAATGCCTGCAAGCACTCGGCTCGCAGGCACAAAAAGGAGATTTTGGTTGTGATTTTGAATAAAAGACCGCGCAAAACGCTTATCTCTTACGCGGTGCGCGGCGGCACTCGGGGCAGGTATAATGAACCGTCAGCTCATAATCCTCGATCTCGGAACCGATCTCCTGCTCCAGCGACTCGGTCAGGGAGTGGAGCTTGAGGTCGGTGATCTTGCCGCAACGGTTGCACAAAAGGTGATCGTGCGGCTCCATGATCTTATCAAAGCAATCGGCAACGCCGTCGATGTGCAATCTCTTGACCATGCCTGCCTCGTTCATTGCATTCAAATTATTATAAATGGTCGCCATAGCGATAGACGGCATTTTCAGCTTAGCGAGAAAAAAGATCTCGTCTGCGGTCAAATGACGGTCGGATTGGTTTAAAATATTGATAATCAGCTCTCTTTGCTTTGTCATACTCTCTTCCTCTTTGCTCGAATTAGAATAAATCTAATTCCATTATAATCCATTTTTTGTCATTTGTCAAGAGCTTATTCGAGATTTTTCAAAAAAAGCGGCAAAAACCTTACAAGTTGCCGCAAACCGCTTTCATTTTGGAGACTCAAAACTCAAAAAAAGCGCAAAAATTGACGCTCCGTTTGCGCTTTCCCCTTGACTTTTGAGCGTTTTTGTGGTACTATTTAATGTAGGAGATTATGCCTTGGAGGAGAAAACGATGGAACAAAAGCGCTTTAGCAAAAATGACAGCGGATTTATTTGCGCGCATTGCGGCAAAGATGTGGAGCCGTTGGGCTATACCTCACGCAATCATTGCCCGTTTTGCCTGTGGTCGTTGCACGTGGACGTCAATCCCGGTGACCGCGCAAATACCTGCGGCGGCGGAATGGAGCCGATCCGCACCGAGCCTGACGCACGCAAGGGCTACGTTATCGTCCACCGTTGCACCAAGTGCGGTGAGATCCATCGCAACCGTGCCGCTCACGAGGCTAAGGTTCAGCCTGACAGCATCAAGCTTTTGATCAAGCTGACTGCGGGCATTCAATAAACACAAAGGAGATTACGGTTATGATCTATATGTTTTTGGCAAACGGCTTTGAAGAGGTAGAGGCACTCGCTCCGCTGGATCTGTTGCGCCGTGCAGGCTGTGCTGTGACCACCGTTGGCGTGGGCGGCGACATGATCCTCGGCTCTCACGGTATTGCGGTGCAGGCGGATATTCCCGACACCATGTACCGTGACTCCGCCCCCGAAATGATCATTCTGCCCGGCGGTATGCCCGGCACGCGACACTTGGACGAATCGCGCACGGTGGACAGCGCCCTGCGCGCCGCCGCAAACGCAGACGCTTATCTTGCCGCCATTTGCGCCGCTCCCATGGTGCTTGGCAAGCGCGGCTATCTGCAGGATAAAAAAGCCGTGTGCTACCCCGGCTTTGAGGAGCACCTTGACGGCGCGATCCTTCAGCCCGAAGGTACACGCGTGGTGACCGACGGCAAGACCGTTACCGCCGTTGGCATGGGCGCGGCTGTGGAATTCGGTCTGGCACTCGTACGCCTGCTCAAGGGTAACGAGGTTGCCGCAAAGCTTGCCGCCGCCACCTTTGCCGACTGATATGGAAAAACGAGAACTGCGCCGCATTTTAAAACAACGGCGCAAAGAGATCTCCGTTGAACAGCACCGCGAGTGGGATCGTGCCATCGTCGAGAGCATTGCCGCATCGGAGCTCTTTCAAAACGCCTCGATGCTGTTGCTGTACGCTCCTATGGAAGGAGAGATCAATTTGCTCCCCTTGGCACGTATCGCCAGACAGATGGGAAAGCCCATCGCCTTTCCGCGTTGCGATACGCAAAACAACACCATGGAGTTCTACGTTCTGACCGAGGATACCCGTCTGCGTGCAGGGGCATACGACATTCCCGAGCCGCCCGAAGATGCCCCCGTGTGCATTCCGGACGAGCGCGCGCTCTGCATTCTGCCCGGTCTTTCCTTTGACCTGTGCGGCAATCGCATCGGCTACGGCAAGGGCTACTACGACCGCTACGTTTCCACCTTTTTGGGTGTGACCTTGGGGGCAGCGTATGCCAATTTGCTGTTGCGCGAGGTGCCTACCGAACCGCATGACCTGCCCGTGCAATGGCTTTGCACCGAGCGCGGCATTTACGATACGGCAAGTAAGCGCACACCCATACCTGCCGCAAAAAATGACGATGCAGAAAAGGCTGCGCCTCCCTCTCCCGAAAAAGCCAAGGAGGAAGAGCCCACGCCAAAGCAAAAGCAAAAGCAACCGATTTTGGCACGTATCAAAACTCTGCTTAGCGGCAAAGGGGATCTTAAGCCCCTGCACGCACCTGCTGCTTTGGTGCTTTGTACCTTTGCGTTGCTGTTGCTCTCACGCTTGATCGATAAGCGTTTATTGGACCGCGACAGCGCGTACGTGGGCGTTATTTTGTTGCAGGTACTGATCTTTATCATTCCTGCCATTTTGTACTGCAAATTGCGCAGCGAACGCTTTGCGGAGCGTATTCGTATGCGGCTCCCGCACCCCGAGCACGGCTTGTTTTTGTTGCACATGCTCGTCGTCATGATCAGCGTCAGCCTGCTCAGCTCCATTCTCACAGGCGGTATTCGATCCTTGGACGGTAGCTTTACGCTCTACAACACCTTTGTTGCACGCACCGACAGCCCTGCCGAGATCGTGTACGCCGTGCTTGCTTACGCCCTGCTCCCTGCGTTTGGAGAGGAGCTCGTTTATCGCTCTATCCTTTGTGCCGAATACGAAAAGCACGGCGTCGGCGTGGCAATTACGGTCACATCCCTCTTTTTTGCCATGCTCCATTTTTCCTTTGCTCATTTTTTGACCTATTTGCTCATGGGGGCATTGCTTTCGTGCGCCATGTACACCACGCGCTCCTTCTTTACCCCTGTTTTGTTGCACCTTTTGTACAACGTATTTTGTCTGTTTGGGCAGCCCTATCTTTCCGCGTTTTACGTCAACGCTGGCAGCAATGAGCTCTTTATCTTTTGCCTTTTGGTCATTTTCCTGCTGTTTGCGGCATTTGCGGCAGGTGAGGCTCGCAAGATATACCATCTGCACGCAAAACGAGGCGCCGATTCTTCTTATACGATCGCGCTCCCCCTGCGGCAATGGCTCATTCGCATTCCCCCCGCCCTTGCCACGCCCGTTGCCGCCGTGTGCTTGGTCGTTTGGCTTACGGCAACCGTCCTAACTCTCAATTAGAAAGGAAACTCATGCAAACTTCTATCGAACAACGCTATTTATCGGTCAAGCGCCGTTTATTTGAAAAAGCATACCACTCGCTCAACGAGCGTCAGCAGGAGGCGGTCTTTACCGTCAACGATCCCCTTTTGGTTCTGGCAGGTGCAGGAAGCGGAAAGACCACCGTTCTCGTACGCCGCATTGCCTTTATCATTCGATACGGAAACGCCTATTTCAGCGATTACGTCCCCTACGGAACGGACGAGAACCGCGTTGCCGAGCTGGAGCGCGCCATGATGCTACAGCCCGAGGCGATCGAAGAGCATATTCTTTCGCAGTTCTCCAACCGCGCCTGCGAGCCCTACCGCATTCTCGCCATCACCTTTACCAACAAGGCAGCAAATGAGATCAAGGAACGTCTTGCCCGTATGTTCCCCGATGATGAGGCGACCGCCTCGGAGATCTGGACGGGTACCTTTCACTCGGTGTGCGTGCGCATTTTGCGTCAGCACGGCGAGAAGATGGGATACCGTCCCGGCTTTACCATTTACGATACCGACGACACAAAAAAAGCCTTGCTTGCCGCCATGAAACGGCTCAACATTGATGAAAAGCTCCTGCCGGTCAAGAGCGTAATGAACGCTGTCAGCCGTGCCAAGGACAAGCTCCTTTCTGCCGACGCCTTTGCCATGGAGGCAGGACAGGATTACCGACAAAAGCAGGTGGCACGCGTGTACGAGGAATATCAACGCTATTTGCGTGAATCCAACGCACTCGACTTTGACGACATCATCATGCAAACGGTGCTCCTGCTCAAAAATCATCCCGACGTGCGTGAATCCTACCAAAAGCGCTTTCGCTACGTATGCGTGGACGAGTTTCAGGATACGAATATCGCACAGCTCCATCTGACGGTTCTGCTCACCAATCCCAACCTTCCCAATTTGATGGTAGTGGGTGACGACGACCAGAGCATTTACCGTTTTCGCGGCGCGACCATTGAAAACATTCTCACCTTTGACAAAACGTTCCCCAATGCCAAGACCATTAAGTTAGAGCAAAATTACCGCTCCACACAAAACATTCTGGAGGCGGCAAACGCCGTGATTGCCAATAACACAGGGCGCAAGGGCAAAACGCTGTGGACGGCATCGGGCGAAGGAGCAAAGCTCCAGCTCAAGCTTTGTGACGATCAAAACGCCGAGGCGCGCTATCTGGTAGATACCGTTTCGCGCACCGTGGCAAAAAAAGAAGCCGTTTACCGCGATTTTGCGGTGCTGTACCGCACCAACGCGCAAGCGCAAAGCATAGAAAAGGCATTTGCACGCTCCGCGATCCCCTACCGCGTTTTGGGCGGCACGCGCTTTACCGACCGCAAAGAAATCCGCGATGCGGTGGCGTATTTGCAATTGATCAGCAACCACGATGACAACACGCGACTTGCCCGTATCATCAACGAGCCCAAGCGCAAGATCGGTGCAAAAACGCTTGAGACCGTGGCAATGATCGCTGAGGAGCAGGGGTGCAGTCAGTTCTCAGTTTTGGAGCACGCCGCATCCTACGTTGCGCTCAAAAACAGCGCCCCCACACTGATGAGCTTTGCCGCGCTGATCAACGAGCTGACCGCTCGCTCGCACGAGGTAACGCTCGACGTGCTGTTTGACATGGTGCTCGACCGCTCCGGCTACCGCCGAATGCTGGTGGAGGCAGGAGAAGCCGAGGCAGAACGTCTTGAAAACCTTGATGAATTCAAATCCGGTATTCTCGAATATATGCACGACAACGAGGAGCCTACTCTGACCGGCTTTTTGGAGGAGACCGCTTTGGTTGCCGACGTAGATCGCTATGACGAGACCGCCGACGCCGTGGTCATGATGACCGTGCACAGCGCCAAGGGCTTGGAATTCCCCATCGTCTTTTTGCCCGGTATGGAGGAGGGACTCTTTCCCGGCAGGCAAACCATCGACGGCGGCAACTCCGAATTGGAGGAGGAGCGTCGCCTTGCTTACGTTGCCATTACGCGTGCCAAAAAGCAGCTTTACATCATTCACACACGCAACCGTCTTTTGTACGGTCAAACCATGTATAACCCCGTCTCGCGCTTTGTCAGCGAAATTCCCTCTTCCTTGGTGGAAAAGCTGGACGACGGCGAAGCAAACGCCGTGCGCGTAACGCCAAATTCGTACGGTGGATTCGGCTCTTACGCCCCCCAAGGCTTTGGACGTGCGACCTATGCATCTCCTCGCGGTGCAGAAGCCCCCGTATCGCAAAAAAGGACTTATTACTCCGAGTCCACTCCCACGTCAAGCATCGCGTCCCGATCCCCCCTGCGCTCAACGCCGACAGCCGCTCCAAAAGCTCCTGCCGCTCCGACGGGTGCGAAAAAGGAACTGTTTGCCGCAGGTGATCGCGTTCGCCACATGAACTTTGGCGTAGGTGAGATCCTCTCGGTCAAGCCTTTGGGCGCAGACGTCCTCTACGAGATCGCATTTGATACCGTGGGGACCAAAAAACTGATGGCGACCTACGCGAGACTAAAAAAGATTTAAAAAGCCAAGGAGAGCGTATGAAATCATTTTACCCGTTGAAATTGAGCGGCGTGACCAAATCCCCCATTTGGGGCGGTACACGCCTTGTAAGTGAATGGGGCAAGATCAGCCCCGATGCGCCTACCGTTGGCGAGAGCTGGGAGCTGACCGTTCGAACGGGCGACGTCTGCACCGTGCAAAACGGCGCGCACACAGGCAAAACGCTGTTTGAGGTTCTGGAGCAGGATGCAGAGGACATCATGGGTAAGAGCACCTATTGCACGGGAGAATTTCCCCTTTTGATCAAGCTGATAGATGCCGCCGACCGACTCTCGGTACAGGTACATCCCGACGACTCCTACGCCGCACGCGTGGAAAACGACCGCGGCAAAACCGAGATGTGGTACATTGTAGATGCAGATGAGGATGCAGAGATCATCTGCGGCCTTGCCGAAGGCTATGACAACGCCGCCTATCAAGAAGCACTGGAAAAAGGCGAATTGATGTCTGCGCTCCGCGTACAAAAGGTACGTGCAGGCGAGACCTATTTTATCCCCGCAGGACTTCCCCACGCCATTGGCAAGGGGATTCTGATCGCCGAGATCCAACAAAACTGTGACCTGACCTACCGCGTGTACGACTACGACCGCCGCCAAAAGGACGGCACGCTCCGTCAATTACACGTCAAAAAAGCGAACGACGTCATTCGCCCCTTTACCGAGGAAGAGATCAACGCCATTCGCTATTCGCGCGCAACGCCCCAAGACACGCAAGCGGTGCTTGCCGATTGTTCCTATTTCCGCACCGAAAAGCTCATACTTGCAAAAAACGCACACACGCTGTTGCAAAACGGCTATATGCGCCACCTGCTTTGCATTGCGGGCGAGGGTAACGTTACGTATCAGGATGCGCAAGTATCCTTCCACCGCGGTGACAGCATTCTGCTCCCTGCCGCGCTTTCCGCGTGCACGATCACGGGAGATGCAACGCTGATCTTGACGACCGCATATTAACAACACGGAGAAATCCACATGAAAACAAGTGACATTCGCATTCGCGACCCGTATATCGTAAACGCAAACGGGCGCTACTATCTTTACAGCGCAACAGGCTCGCTTGACGAAACGACCATCGTGGTCTATCAAAGCACCGATCTGGAGAATTGGAACGAGCCGACGGTGGTTTATCAGCTCGATACCACCACTTGGAAAAAGGCAGAGCTTTGGGCACCCGAGGTACACCTGTACCGCGGAAAATACTATCTCTTTCTTTCCATTCTCGGCAAAAACGGCTTGCGCGGAACCGAGATTTCGGTAAGCGACACCCCCGACGGCTTGTTTGTGCCGATTGCAGACCGCCCTGCCACTCCGCTTGAGCAAAGCTGTATTGACGGCACGCTGTTTGTAGATGGAGACACC
>JAZQYE010000289.1:0-18430 GCA_045633385.1 Eubacteriales bacterium
TACCTGCCCGATATTTGGAAATCCATCACCCAAGAAGATCTTGACGCAGGTCACGGCGGCATGGACGGTTTGGAGTTCCGCGCCTTTGTCAACGCGCTCAAGAGAAACGAGGAGATGCCCATCGACGTTTACGACGGCGCCGCATGGATGGCAATCACCGCACTCTCCGAGGCTTCGATTGCGCAAGGCAGTGCACCGCAAAGCATTCCCGACTTTACCAGCGGACTTTGGACGGTTCGTAAGCCGAAGGACGTTGTGGAGCTCCCCATCGTAAAATAAGACCAAAATGCACGTACGTGTTGCGAAAAAGCCCCTGAAACGGCGAAAAACGCAACACGTATTGTATTTATGGCCGCTTTTCAATCACTCAAAAATCAAATTTTAAGGAGATTTTTTTGCGTGCAAACAAGAATTTTTTCAGGCTACTTCGGCAAGTGTCATTGCCAAGGTATTGCCGTTGATCCCGTCAAGGGATACATTTATTATTCTTTTACAACCAAGCTGATCAAAAGTGATCTTGACGGAAACATCATCGGAAGCGTCGATCATATCTTCGGGCACCTCGGGTGCATCGATTTTTGTGACCGCGACGGCAAGCTTTACGCATCGTTGGAATACAAAAACGACGTCATCGGAAAAGGAATTTTGCACGCGCTGGATGCCAAGGATCAACTCTTGGAAGATGGCTTTTACGTTGCAATTTTTGACGTAGATCGTATCGATCGCAGGGATATGGATGCCGAGCGCGACGGTGTCATGCGCACCGTGTATTTAAAAACGGTGGTAGACGATTACAACGGCACCACCCTCAACCGGGGGCGCGTATGCAAGCACGTCCACGGTTGCTCGGGCATTGACGGCTTAGCCATTGGTCCCGACTTTGGCGACAATCGCGGTGCACAGCAATATTTGCACGTCTGCTACGGCGTTTATTCCGATCCTACACGCACAGACAATGATTATCAGGTCATTTTGCAGTATGAGATTGAGGATTGGTGGGAGAAGGTCTCTCAGCCGCTTTTGCAACACCGTATGCATCAAAACGGTCCTCTCGCGCCACGCAACAAATACTTTTTGTACACCGGAAACACCACGTATGGCGTACAAAACATGGAATACGATGCCTATACGGGTGACTATTTTCTTTGCGTTTACCCCGGCAAAAAGCAGGAATTTCCCAACTATCCCACGCTTGCGATCAACGGGAGCATCGCCGCAAAGCGCGAGTGCCTGCGTGGCTTTGACACTCCAACCGAGGGACTTGTACTCACGTTGCAAGAGACGGGGCTTTCGCAAAACGGCATACACGGTATGGATTTTCCCCATGGGAGTACCGGATTTTACGCATTTGGTGACGGAAGATTTTACGTGTCCGAGCACTTCCAGTCTCCTGAAACCGGCGAACAAGCTACAAACGTCTGCCTCTATCGCCTGCAAACAAACGGCACCGCTTGGCATTTTGAGAGGTGCCGAGAAAATGCTTGAGATCACTTGACAACTTTCCAAACGTGTGATATAATAAAATTGTCCTATCAGGACAAAAACATTTGAATTTGTAAAGGAGATCCACATGAACGGAAAGAAGAAATGTAAAATTTTAAAAGAAATCCGCCGCCGCATTGCCGAAGAAAATGACATTGCATTTGTGACCTCCGAATGCAAGCATCAAGGCAACTGCCTTGGAACCTGCCCCAAATGCGAGGCGGAGGTGCGTTATTTGGAGGAACAGATCGAGGCGCGCCGTCGCGCAGGGTACGCAGTTGCGCTGACAGGACTTGCCTTGACGCTGACCGCGACAACCGCCTCCTGCGTACCGATTGACAATGCAGCACAAGACACGACCGTTGCAAGTACTACCACCGACTACGGTGAATTGGGCGGAGAACCAACAGAGATTATGGGAGACATCGCAACGACAGCCGATCCGGAAATACAGCTTCCTTTCATGGGAGATCCCGTTTCCATTGATTGATCCGCAATGACCACAGCACCCATTATCACAATTGCACGCCACCGCCTTCAAACCGATGGACAGGGCGTGACCTCGTTGATCATTTTTCACGGTTGTCCCCTGCGTTGCAAATACTGCATCAATCCATACTCCTTTGCACCGGACACTCGCTTTACGAAAATGGCGCCCGCTGATCTGTATGATAAGGTCAAAATCGACGAGTTATATTTTCTCGCAACCAACGGCGGCGTGACCTTTGGCGGTGGCGAGCCTCTTCTGCACGCCGATTTTATCCAAGAATTTCGCAAATTTTGTGGTGACGATTGGCATCTGTGCGCCGAGACCTCACTCGCAGTTCCCCAGGATGCGATCAAAACAGCTGCAAGCTGCATCGATCACTTTTACGTGGATTGCAAGGACATGAATCCCGACATTTACGAACGCTATACGGGAAAGAAAAACGATCTCCTGCGCCAAAACCTTGCGCTCTTGCTGGAGCTTGTATCACCGGATCGCGTCACCGTTCGTCTGCCACTCATCCCCGGCTTTAATACCGAAGCAGATCGCACACACAGTCAAAGCGTATTGTCTCAAATGGGCGTGACAAAATTCAACCATTTGACCTATCAAGTCAAAAAATAACCCCTTGTACACAAAAAGAGGCCGTCGGACTGACAGCCTCTTTTATGTATATTCACTTGAATTTTCCCTTGATCAGCGGTGAGATGCGTTTATATACCAAAAAGGTTAAAACCGCATCCAAAAGCCCTCTGACAAAGGTAAAGGGCACGTTAAAGATCAAAAGGCAGGAGAGCAAGCCGTCTACACTCGGTAAAATCGCTTGATACATACCTATGATGACCTCCAGCGGCATGAGCTTCGCATACACGGGGTAGGTCAAAAAGTAATTGATCGGGATGCTGATCAGCGACATGGCAACGCAGCCACTCAACGCCGCAATCAAAGCACCCTTGCGATTTTTTACAAAGTGGTAGATCACACCCGCGGGAACCACAAACACCGCGCCCAACAAAAAATTCGCAAGCTCCCCTACTCCCCCCGTGGTAGTCATTGGCAAATTGATCAAATTTTTGATCAAGCACACCAAAACCCCCGACATGGGGCCCATGCTGAACGTGGCGATCAATGCCGGCATCTCCGAAATATCCATCTTTAAAAAAGACGGAACCAACGGAACGCTGAAGCTGATCATCATTAAAACAGCCGATACCGCTGCCAAAATTGCCGTCATTGCCAAATAGCGAACTTGCTTTTTTCCAAATTTCATATTCGATTTCTCCTTTCCCATCCGGACTTTGACCGTCGGTACGGGATTTTCACCCGTTCGGCTCCGTTTTTTTACGGAGTTCGCAGACTTTTATTGTAATTAGAATAATTCTAATTACAATATTTTACTGCCGGTATGGAATTTCACCAATTCCCAAGCATATTTTAGCCAATATCAATGCGTATTTTTCCTTTTTAGAAAGCAACTGCCGCATTGACAGGATATGATTGTAAAAGGGTTGCTGTGCCAAGGCACAGCAACCCATATTGTTTTTGTAACGTTAATTACTCGATGATGGAAGCAACAACGCCGGAACCAACGGTTCTACCACCCTCACGGATAGCGAAACGGAGACCCTGCTCGCAAGCAACGGGCTTGATCAGTTCAACGGTCATGTCAACGTTATCACCGGGGCGGCACATCTCAACGCCATCGGGCAGCTCGATGTTACCGGTAACGTCGGTAGTTCTGAAGTAGAACTGAGGTCTGTAGCCGGAGGAGAAGGGCTTCTTACGGCCGCCTTCCTTTTCGGTCAGAACGTAAACCTGGCCTACGAACTTGGTGTGAGGCTTGATGGAGCCGGGCTTAGCCAGAACCTGACCTCTTTCGATGTCTTCCTTAGCAACACCACGGAGCAGAGCACCGATGTTATCGCCTGCTTCTGCCTGGGGCAGGAGCTTGTGGAACATCTCAACGCCGGTAACGGTGGTAGAAGAAGCTTCGTCCTTCAGACCAACGATCTCAACAACGTCGGAAACCTTAACGGTACCACGCTCTACACGACCGGTAGCAACAGTACCACGGCCGGAGATGGAGAATACGTCCTCGACGGGCATCAGGAAAGGCAGATCTGCCTGACGCTCAGGGGTGGGGATATAGTTGTCAACTTCGTTCATGAGCTCGAGGATGCAAGCATACTCGGGAGCGTTGATATCGGTGTTAGCGGACTCGAGAGCATCACGAGCGGAGCCGCGAACGATCGGGAGATCATCGCCGGGGAACTCGTAAGAGGACAGAAGATCACGGATCTCCATCTCAACGAGATCGAGCAGCTCATCGTCATCAACGAGGTCGGTCTTGTTCATGAATACAACGATTGCGGGAACGCCAACCTGACGAGCGAGCAGAACGTGCTCACGGGTCTGCTGGAGAGGTCCATCGGTACCTGCAACAACGAGGATTGCACCATCCATCTGTGCAGCACCGGTAATCATGTTCTTAACGTAGTCGGCGTGGCCGGGGCAGTCAACGTGTGCGTAGTGACGGTTCTCGGTCTCGTACTCAACGTGACGGGTGTTAATTGTGATACCTCTTGCCTTCTCCTCGGGAGCGTTGTCGATCTGATCATATCTCAAGAACTCAACGTTACCGCTTCTGAGAGAAAGGGTCTTGGTGATAGCTGCGGTCAGAGTGGTCTTACCGTGGTCAACGTGACCGATGGTACCAATGTTAACGTGGGGCTTGCTACGTTCAAATGTTGCTTTTGCCATTTTGAATTTCCTCCGTAAATAATAATCTTATTATTTTTTTAAAATTGTTTTTTGTTTTTATGCTGCGACATCAAACATTACGCATTCTTTGCGCGCTCTTTGATGATCGTTTCCTGAATGGACTTCGGAACCTCTGCGAAGTGGCTGGGCTCCATAGAATACTGTCCGCGACCCTGCGTCTTGGAACGCAGATCGGTTGCATAACCGAACATGTTGGAAAGCGGAACGTGTGCGGTGATCTCCTGAACACCGGGAATGGTGGACTCCATAGAAAGGATCTGCCCGCGGCGGCTGTTGAAGTCACCGATAACGTCGCCCATGTAATCCTCGGGAACGATGGTTACAACCTTGGTGATAGGCTCGGTCAAAACAGGATCTGCCTTTCTCATAGCCTCCTTGAACGCCATAGAACCGGCGATCTTGAATGCCATTTCAGAGGAGTCAACTTCGTGGTAAGAACCGTCGTAAAGCGTTACCTTAACGTCAACAACGTTGTAGCCTGCCAATACGCCGCACTGCATAGCACCCTGGATACCGTGATCGACCGCGGGAATGAATTCCTTCGGGATCGCGCCGCCCGTAACGGAGTTGATAAACTCATAACCCTTACCGGGCTCGTTGGGCTCGAGGATGATCTTAACGTGACCGTACTGACCGGAACCACCGGACTGCTTCTTGTACTTGCATTCGTGGTTGATCTGCTTGCGCACGGTCTCCTTGTATGCAACCTGAGGCTTACCGATGTTTGCTTCTACCTTAAACTCACGCAGAAGTCTGTCTACGATAATATCGAGGTGCAACTCACCCATACCGGCAATAATGGTTTGTCCGGTCTCTTCGTCCGTGTAGGTACGGAAGGTCGGGTCTTCCTCTGCCAGCTTGGCAAGGGCAAGTCCCATCTTTTCCTGACCTGCGCGAGTCTTGGGCTCGATTGCAACGCTGATAACGGGCTCCGGGAACTCCATGGATTCCAGGATTACGGGATGCTTCTCATCACAGAAGGTGTCACCCGTGGTGGTATTCTTAATACCGATTGCAGCAGCGATATCACCTGCATAGCAACAGTCGATATCCTTTCTCTCGTTTGCATGCATCTGAAGAATTCTTCCCAAACGCTCGGTCTTACCCTTGGTGGAGTTATATACGGTATCACCCGCATTTACAACACCGGAGTACACACGGAAGTAGCAAAGCTTTCCTACGAACGGGTCGGTCATGATCTTGAATGCCAATGCAGAGAAGGGCTCTGTATCGGAAGAATGTCTTGCCTCTTCCTCCTCGGTCTTCGGGTTGATACCGCGAATAGCCGCAATGTCGGTAGGAGCAGGCATAAAATCAACTACAGCGTCCAGAAGCTTCTGAACACCCTTGTTACGGTAAGAGGTACCGCAAACAACGGGAACGATCGAGTTATCGATGGTAGCCTTACGCAACGCAGCCTTCAACTCATCAATGGTCAGTTCCTCACCCTCGAGGTACTTCTCCATCAAATCGTCGTCGGTAGAAGCAATTGCCTCAACCATCTTCTCGCGATACTCATTAGCGAGGTCGATCATGTCCTCGGGAATGGGCTCAACGCGAACGTCCTTACCCAAATCGTCGTAGTAGATATCTGCTTCCATGGTCATCAGGTCCACGATACCGCGGAAAGTCATATCCTTACCAACGGGCAGCTGGATTGGAACTGCGTTTGCACGCAGTCTCTGATGGATCATGTCGATAACGTGATAGAAATCAGCACCGGTGATGTCCATCTTGTTGACGTAGATCATACGCGGTACCTTATATTTGTCAGCCTGTCTCCAAACGGTTTCAGACTGGGGCTCAACGCCGCCCTTTGCGCACATAACGGTTACGGAACCGTCAAGAACACGCAGGGAACGCTCTACCTCTACGGTAAAGTCAACGTGGCCGGGGGTATCAATAATGTTGATACGGTTTCCTTTCCAGAAACAGGTGGTAGCTGCAGAAGTAATGGTAATACCTCTCTCCTGCTCCTGTGCCATCCAGTCCATGGTTGCTGCGCCTTCGTGAGTCTCACCCAGCTTGTGCGTTTTACCCGTGTAGAACAGGATACGCTCGGTAGTGGTGGTCTTTCCGGCGTCGATGTGAGCCATGATACCAATATTTCTGGTATTTTCAAGTGAATATTCTCTTGCCATTGTTTTTTCTCCTTAGATCAATAACACGGCACAGATCAATATCTGTAGTGAGCAAACGCCTTGTTTGCTTCTGCCATACGGTGGGTTTCTTCCTTCTTCTTGAAGGCTCCGCCTGCACTGTTCTTAGCATCGATGATCTCGCCTGCGAGTCTCTCAGCCATGGTCTTTTCTCCGCGCTTTCTTGCGAAGAGAATCAGCCAACGCAGACCGAGCGTCTGACGGCGCTCTGCTCTTACCTCCATAGGTACCTGGTAGGTGGAACCGCCTACACGGCGAGCCTTAACCTCCAGAACAGGCATAATGTTTTCAAGTGCTTCCTGGAACAACTCCAGCGCATTTTGGCCTTGCTTTTCCTCAATGAGTTTGAATGCATCGTAAACGATGGTTTGAGCAACGCCCTTCTTGCCGTCGTACATTACGTTGTTGATCAGCTTAGTTACCAGCTTGGAACCATACAACGGATCCGGCAATACATCTCTTTTGGTAATACGACCTCTTCTCGGCACTGTACTTCCCTCCTTCATCAAAATTATGAAATCATTGGTACTCAAAAGCAGCTTCTGTTAGCACCGTCGGGTTTGAACATAAACATTAAATTTACGAAAAAACACGTCGGATAGGACAAGTGGTGCTTTTTTGTGGTTGTTTTGGGGAAAATCCCCGTGAGCAAGAAAATTACTTCTTCTTTGCTCTCTTTGCGCCGTACTTGGAACGGCTCTGGTTGCGGTTTGCAACGCCTTGAGCATCAAGGGTTCCGCGGATGATGTGATAACGCACACCGGGAAGGTCTCTTACACGACCTCCTCTGATCAGAACGACCGAGTGCTCCTGCAGGTTGTGTCCGATACCGGGAATATAAACGGTTGCTTCCATACCGTTGGTAAGACGTACTCTTGCAATCTTTCTCATTGCGGAGTTCGGCTTCTTAGGGCTGGTGGTAGATACCTTGGTGCAAACGCCTCTTTTTTGCGGTGCGGATTGGTCGATTGCTGCATTCTTCAAAGAGTTAAAGCCCTTTTGGAGAACGGGAGCCTTAGACTTGTAATCCTTTTCGCCGCGTCCCTGTCTGACAAGCTGGTTAAAGGTTGGCATTCTTCAGTTTCCTCCTTCTTCCGAAATTTAATGTTTATATACAGACACCCGACAAAGTCGCGTGGTTCTGCCGTATTCAATTGCCGTTTGTCCACTGTACCTCAAGGCGCAGTACGGGCATACTTTCAGCAATTACAATATATTATACCATTTTAAAGGCATTTTGTCAATATCGAAGTATTTGTTCTGTATTTTTCTACCTTTTGCACAATTTTATCTTTGCTTTCATCTATCTTTTTGTTATATTATTTGTTATTTTTGTATAAAAAAGTCGATTTTATGCATTTTTTAAGAGAACACCGCGCCACTCTTGCCAAAAGCGGAAGAAAAAACCGTTTGCCAAAAGTCTCCTCTCGGCAAACGGTCCAACGTTCTTCATATCAAGGCTTGATCGTAAGTTGATCCAGCAGATCCTCCCACGCGCTTTGCGCAAGATCCGCATCTGTTGTACAATAGAAAGTATCTCCCTGTTCGATCTTCTGATACCCGACGGCCCCCTTGACAGCCGTGACGTTTTGATCAAACTCCATTACCGTGCTGTAGCAACCGCCGATTAAACTGCCGCTTGAAATAATGGCACCGTACTTGCTCTGCTTTTGGATAGCTCCCAGCGAGATACAATTGCGCATTTTTGAATCCGACTTGCAGGAGGCTCTGCCCACAACGCCGCCGACCAAGATCTCGGCACTTTGGTCGTACGCCTTAACGTATATCTCGCCCAAATTGCATACGTCGATCAGACGGTTGCCCGCGCTATCGTCCTTGCCGTAAAAGCCGATGACGCCGCCCACGATGATACCCGAACAGCTATCGGCACAAAGCGCTCCCGTATTGACGCAACGTTCCATGGTGACAGAGGAATTCCAGCCGCTGATGCCGCCAACGTGCACGTTGCCCACACAGCACTCCGCGATCAGCTCACCGCGATTGACACAATCGGTAATGACGGAATTCTTACCGTTGGAGGTGATTCCGCCCAAGTAAGCCAGAGAGGAATGGCGCGCGTGCACCGTTCCGTTATTGACGCACTCCCGAATGGTGATATGATCGTCGATAAAGCCTGCGATACCGCCGATATTGATCGTTTTATCGGCAGAGGCATAGGGTGCATACACGCTTGCATTGTTCTCACAGCCAATGATCTCCACATAGGAGACTCCTCTTCCGACCAAGCCGCCGCCCTGCTCGTAGCAGATGATGGAGACGTTTTTGCCGGTCTTACAATTCGTAATCTGAATGGGAGAGTTTTGCGATCCCTGCGCATAGCCGACGATCGCGCCCGCGTTCGTTCTGCAACGAATGGTCGCATTTTCAACCGTGACGTTGGAGACAGAGCCTGCCGTCATATAGCCGAACAGGCCTCGGGTATAAAGCTCCGGTGCGATCTGCTCAAAATTCGAGATCTTATATCCGTTTCCGTTATAATTGCCGCAGAACGCACGCACGTGTGAGCTACCCTGCAAAGAATATCCAACGGGCTGAATGTTTGCGCCACCAAAATCGATATCCTTCGTCTGCTCAAAATACATTCCCTTATAGGTAACGCCAAGGGATACCTGCAACACAAGGTAGTTCCATTCCTCCGCAGATCCGATCAAATAAGGATCCGCCTCGGTTCCCTTGCCCTCAAATGCCTTCGTTTTGCCAAAGGAGGCAGGCTGCCCCTTGATGCCGCTTTTATCCTTGATGATCTGCTTCAAGGCAGAGTCTGCGTTTTTTATCTTACCTGCGAGAACGTCAGCCTCGGTAAAGCGCGCAAACAGGATCTCTGCATCGGTCTTGCGGTTGCGGTCGTACTGAACGAAGATCATTCCATCGGCGGCAATGGCAATGTCGGGATAGGAAACGCCGTTCCTCTCGTCCAAAAGCAAGCAGCCCTGCCACGTTTTTCCGTCATCGGTAGAAATAAACGCGGTCAGATGCGAGCGCGAGGCGGTAGCACTCGTCATACTTTGTCCGTGCTTGACCAACAGGATATTGCCGCTTGGCAACGTGCGGATCATGGCAAGGCTGTTGACGTGCGGGAATGCCGTTTCTTGCGTGCTCCACGTTCTGCCGCCGTCGGAGGAATATGCCTTTCGGATCTCGGTCTTGCAACGGGCAATCATCATGATCCTACCGTCGTCCAATTCCACGATCGAATGCTCGTTAAAGCTACTGTCCTCAAAGGTCACGCCGCCGCGATACTCCCAAGTCTCTCCCTGATCGACCGACGCAAATACCAGCGCGCCGCGCAGATCGTCCAATTCATGATGTACGTCCTCTAAGGGTGCGCTCATGTGCCAACGCTCCCACAAAGAGACAGGCAACAACCACTCGCCGTCGCTCGTGACGATCGGCTTTTTCAAGGATGCGCCAAAGCTGATGTATTTCGGCTCGCTCCACTTTGGAGATTTGGCATCGGGATTTTCGCAAACGATGGCAAAGTTTGCGCCCTCGCCGTCCCACATACCAAAGGACTGCTGATAAAAGAGCCACAACCGCCCCAACGGATCCTGCCAGAAGCAACCGATGTGCGTGTTCATGATCAAGGGCAAAGAATCGTCGTGCGGGTCGATCACAAATTGAATATCCTCCCACGTCTCGCCCTCGTCGTCGCTGTACGTAGCGATCAGATACGCGCCCGAGCCGTCCTCACCACCGATCCAACAGCTCCAAAGACGCCCCTTTTGCGTCATTTCAATGCTTGCCTGCATGGCAAAATAGATGTAGTTTTGATAATAGCGATCCTCCGGATCAAAATTCACCTTGGCAGGAGTTTTGATCATATCCAGCGTTTCCTTGGAATAGATCTGCTTTGCTCCCTCGGGCTGATAATAAAGCTGCAAGGAAATATCCTCGTTGATGGCTTGGTTGCCATCAAACTCGTTTCCGTTTTGATCGATCCACATTTTTACGTAGTCCCTTCTTTCTTCTCCGTATTGACCGCCCTTGGCAGTCTCGCCGCGCAGTACCTGCTCGGTACCAAGCACGGTCACGCCGTCTTCATCCAAATAGGTGACCGTACAGTATCGGCTTTGCGCTTCCGGCTCTTTTGCTTCTCCCGTTGTCGTTTCTTCTCCCGCGTCGGGTTTGCCACAGGAAAACAATTGCAACAGCATTGCCGTTATAAGCAACAGCGGCGCGCATTTTTTTAATAGATTTAATAGATTCATATCAAAAGCACCTCCTTTTTGTTCAGTATAACACGGTGCTTGGAGAATGTCAACGCGATAATAGTTTACTGATTTAACATTATTTTTTAAAAAACGGTTGATATTTGTGTACCGATATGTTATAATGAGTTGAAAAAGCCTTTCGGAAAGGAGATTGCTATGTTTCATCCCGAAAACACCATCAACCGCTACGGCAACGTGATGCTGGAGCTGGGCAACAAAGAAAACGACGAGCGCACCGTTTGTATTGCAAAAGCGTTGTCGCACCCGTTGCGCATACGCCTTTTGCGGCAGATCTTAAAAATTCCGCGCTCGGTGACCGAATTGGCAAAGCTGAATAAGATCTCCAACGCGAGCATTATTTTTCACTTGAACCTGTTGGAGGAAGCCGAATTGATCATCAGTAAGGTCAAGCCCAACAAAAAAGGAAAAACGCTGGTGTTTTACATCAATTTTTCGGCACTGAACCTCACCCTGCAATCGGCTGAAAACGAATCGGACACCGGCTTTATTGAACAAAGCATGCGCGTGGGCAATTACGTTTCCGCCTCTCCCGTCAATTATATTCGCATTGCAACCGACAACCGCTTTATCGTACTCGAAAAGGACGATGCGTACAATCCCAACCGTTTTGATGCACAATTGATCTGCGTTGACAACGGCGAGCTCTCCTACGCCTTTTCCGCCGCGGTCGCCAAACGGCACAAGCTGCGCAAATTGGAGTTTTCGCTGGAGCTCTCCTCCGAATCTCCCTATTTTTGCAACGATTGGAAAAGCGAGATCACCTTTTCGGTTTGCGGCACGGACGTAGCGACCTATCTCTCACTTGGAGACTACGGCGGCACGCGCGGCGCATTGACCCCCTTGTGGTGGGATAACCGCTATTCGCAATACGGATTGCTCACGACCGTCACCATCGACGAGGACGGCACGTACCTCAACGGCGAAAAGGTTTCAACCACCGTTCGCCTCTCTACGCTGGAGCTTGAAAAAAAAGATCAGATCCTGTTTGGCTTGCGCACCGAGCAAAACGCCCAATACGCGGGCGGCTTTAACATTTACGGCAAAAGCTTTGGAAATATTGAGCAGGATATTATCATGCGCGCATACGTCGATCGCGGTGCGCACGCTTAAAAGCGCTTTGCAAGCATTACATAACAAAAATACAATACAACCACGGAGGTCAATATGAAAAAGATCGGATTTATTGATTTTTATTTGAGCGAATGGCACGCAAACAATTACCCCGCATGGATTCGGGATTGCTGTGCGCAAAACGGCTGGGAATATGAGCTGGCGTACGCATGGGGCGAGATGGAGACCTCACCCGTGGACAGCAAAACCAACGCACAATGGTGCACCGAGAACGGCGTGGAGCTTTGCGCTACCATAGAGGAGTGCTGTGAAAAGAGCGACGTTCTGCTCGTTCTCGCGCCCTCTACGCCCGAAAAGCATCTTCCCTACGCCAAGGCGGTACTTCCCTACGGCAAACCTACCTACATCGACAAGACCTTTGCGCCCGACCTTGCGCAAGCCGAGGAGATCTTCTCCATTGCCGCAAAGTACAACACGCCCGTATTCAGCACCTCCGCTCTGCGCTACGCCGACGAGTTGGAGGCAGTTGCCGATGCGCGTCATTTGATCACCACGGGCGGCGGTCGCTCCGCAGAGGAGTATATCGTACACCAATTGGAAATGATCGTAAAAACGATGGGATGCGGTGCCTGCAAGATCAGCGCAACGTTGCAAGGCAACCAACGCCTCTTTTCCATTGCTTACCCCGATGGCAGAAGCGCCACCGCGATCTACGCCGCCGCGCTCCCCTTTACACTGTGCGCGGAGCTTGCCGACAGCACCTCGGTCAGCAAGAGTGTTATCTCTCCCTTCTTCCAAACGCTGATCAAACAAATCCTCACCTTTTACGAAAGCGGCAAGAGCGATTTTACTACCGCCGAAACTTTGGAGGTCATGCGCCTGCGCGAAGCACTACTCTGTGCCGCCAAGGAAGCCCCCGATACCGTGATCGCGCTTTGAGAACGGCTTGAATCGAATATTGAAAAATGCGTTGGATCGCAGGTGCGGTCCAACGCATTTTTGATTATATGATCGAGTGATCGGACAAAGAATTACTCGTTTTCGGTTGCTTCAGTAGCCGCCTCGGCGGTTTCTTCTGCAATTTCCTCTGCGCTTTCTTCCTCGGTTACGATCTCTTGATCCTGTACTGCCTCTTCGGTCAGCTCTTGATCTTCAACCTGCTCCTCGGTTGCCTTCTCCTCTTCGGGAAGCTCCTCGGGCTCGGGCTTATCGATCTTGTGAACGCCAACGTCCTTGTAGCAATCCATACCCGTTCCGGCAGGGATCAGCTTACCAATGATAACGTTCTCCTTCAAGCCGCGCAGGTAGTCAACCTTACCGTGAATAGCCGCCTCGGTAAGAACCTTGGTGGTCTCCTGGAAGGATGCTGCGGACATAAAGGACTCGGTCTGCAAGGATGCCTTGGTGATACCCAAGAGAATGGTGCTACCGGTTGCGTGGGTCAAGCCCTCTTCGCCTGCTGCGATACGGGCATCGACCTCGTTGTTCGCCTTTTCCAGATCCATCATATCGATGTTGGAGCCAACGAGCAACTCGGTGCTTCCGCTTTCCTCTACGCGCATCTTTCTGGTCATCTGACGTGCTATGATCTCAACGTGCTTGTCGTTTACGTTACAAGACTGAGAACGGTAAACCTTTTGAATTTCCTTGATCAGATACTCGTAAACGGCATCCAATCCCAAAATTCTCATAATATCGGCAGGAGCCTTGTTACCCTCGGTCATAGCCTCACCAACCTCAAGGTGTTGTCCCTCGATGATAGCGAGCTTGGTTCCGTAGGGGATCTGGTACTCCTTGATCTCCGCCACAACGCCCTCGGGTTGATCGGCATCGGGACGAACGGTTACCACGTGAACGTTGGAGTTCTCGGCCATACCGATATGTGCGGTACCGCGGATCTCGTTCATAATAGCGGGCTTCTTAGGTTGACGAGCCTCAAACAGCTCCTCGACGCGGGGAAGACCCTGGGTAATATCGGAACCTGCGACACCACCGGAGTGGAAGGTTCTCATGGTCAGCTGTGTACCGGGCTCACCGATGGACTGTGCCGCGATGATACCAACTGCTTCACCAACGTTGACCAGCTTGCCGTTTGCAAGATCGGCACCGTAGCAGTGTGCGCAGATACCCTGCTTTGCATGACACTGAATAACCGTACGGATATTGACACCCTTTACGCCTGCGGCGGTAATGCGCTCCATAGCCTCTTCGGTGATCATCTGGTCATCCTCAAGAATGACCTCGCCGGTTTCGGGATGGAGAACGGGACCCATGGTGAAACGACCGATAACGCGGTCTGCCAAAGGCTCAAGTACGTTCTTATCCTTCTCGTCAATGATATCGGTTACGTAGGTGGGCGTCTTGGAGTCACACTTGATCTCACGAACGATGACCTCCTGCGATACGTCAACCAAACGACGGGTCAGGTAACCGGAGTCTGCGGTACGGAGTGCCGTATCGGACAAAGACTTACGGGAACCCTTTGCACCCATGAAGTACTCGAGAATATTCAAGCCTTCACGGAAGTTGGATTTAATCGGAACCTCGATGGTACGACCGTTGGTTGCAAACATCAATCCACGCATACCTGCGAGCTGACGCATCTGTGCGATAGAACCACGGGCTCCGGAATCGGACATGATCTTGATCGGGTTGAATTGGCTGAAGCTGTTCTGCAATGCGGCGGTAACGTCGTCGGTGGTCTTATCCCACAGCTTGATGACCGCATTGTAACGCTCCTCGTCGGAGTACAGACCCATGCGATAGTAGTTGTTGAGAACATCCACCTGCTCTTGGGCTGCGTTGATATATTGAGACTTTTCCTTCGGAATGGTCATATCGTAAACCGAGATCGAGAAGGAAGCTCTGGTAGAATACTGATAACCGAGTGCCTTGATATCGTCCAGCATGGTTGCGCAGACGTCGGGACCGTTGTTACGAATGCAACGGTCAAGGATCTGACCAAGCTGCTTCTTCTTGATAACGAACTCGACCTCAAGCTTGAGGGCGTTTTCGGGCTTGGAACGATCCACAAAGCCAAGGTTTTGAGGAATGACCTTGTTATAGATCAAACGACCGAGCGTGGTGGTGATGACGTCGGTCTTCATTTCGCCATCGATCTCCTTAGTCACACGGATCTTGATCTTTGCGTGCAAGCCGAGTGCACCGTTTGCATACGCCATCATTGCCTCGTCCTCGTTACGATACATGTGGTATCTGTAAACGATCTCACCCTTTTCGTCGCGAACGATCTCGCCGTTCTCGTCGAGTATGGGCTCGCGGTCGCCGGGCTCGCCTTCCTTCTCCATGGTCAGGTAGTACGCACCCAGGATCATATCCTGAGAAGGTACGGTTACTGCCTTACCGTCCATGGGCTTGAGCAGGTTGTTTGCCGAAAGCATCAGGAAGCGTGCCTCTGCCTGTGCCTCTGCGGAGAGCGGCACGTGTACGGGCATCTGGTCACCGTCAAAGTCTGCGTTGAATGCAGGACATACCAGCGGGTGCAGCTTGATTGCACGACCCTCAACCAATACGGGCTCAAACGCCTGAATGGAAAGACGGTGCAACGTAGGTGCACGGTTCAGGAGCACGGGATGCTCCTTGATCACGTTTTCGAGCGCATCCCAAACGCAAGCGTTTGCAGGATCGTATGCGCGGTCGATCTTCTTTTGTGCGTCCTTGACGTTGGTCGCCTTGCTCATCTCCACAAGTCTCTTGATAACGAAAGGCTTGAACAGCTCGATCGCCATCTCCTTGGGAAGACCGCACTGATAGATCTTAAGGTTAGGACCTACGACGATAACCGAACGTCCGGAGTAGTCCACGCGCTTACCCAAAAGGTTTTGACGGAAGCGACCTTGCTTACCGCGCAGCATTTCGGAGAGCGACTTGAGCGGACGGTTGGAGGGGCCCGTTACGGGCTTGCCGCGCTTACCGTTATCGATGAGCGCATCTACTGCCTCCTGCAGCATTCTCTTTTCGTTGCGAATGACGATCTCGGGGGTACGGATCTCCATCAGCTTCTTCAAACGATTGTTACGGCTGATAACGCGACGGTAAAGCTCGTTGAGGTCGGAGGACGCAAAGCGTCCGCCGTCCAGCTGTACCATAGGACGGATCTCGGGAGGAAGTACGGGAATAGCATCCAAAATCATCCACTCCAGGTGGTTTCCGGATTTACGGAACGCCTCCACTACCTCAAGTCTCTTGATCACGCGCGTCTTCTTTTGACCGGAAGCCTGTGCCAGCTCCTCCTTGAGGGACTCGGCAAGTGCCTCTACGTCAATTCCCTGCAACAGCTCCTTGATCGCCTCTGCACCCATGCCGGCACGGAACTCGCTTCCGTACATTTCGCGGTACTCAATGTACTGCTTTTCGGACATGACCAAACCCTTTTCCAAGGGGGTGTTACCGGGATCAAGAACTACGTTCTCCGCAAAATAGAGCACCTGCTCCAATGCCTTGGGGGACATATCCAACACCAACGCCATGCGGGAGGGAACTGCCTTGAAATACCAAATATGAGAAACGGGAGACGCCAGCTCGATGTGTCCCATTCTCTCGCGGCGAACCTTTTTGGTCGTTACGTCAACGCCGCACTTTTCACACTTGATGATCTCTCTGCTATGCGAGTTCTTATACTTACCGCACATGCAGGCGCCATCCTTGCTGGGACCGAAAATACGCTCGCAGAACAATCCGCCGACCTCTGCCTTAAGCGTTCTGTAGTTGATGGTCTCGGGCTTGTTGACCTCACCGTAAGACCACTCGCGGATCATGTCCGAAGACGCCAACCCAATTTTTATAGAATAAAATTCGTTATGCTCCACAGTTATAACCATGAACCCTTTCTATCTATATTCAGGCGGATCGCGGGAGGAACTTCCCCTCCCACGGTCCGGCATTCGCGCCGTGTGCGCGAATCAAATCGTTAATACTTGATCAGGTCAATCCTCGTCGTCGAAGGAGGGATCCATCAATTCCTCTGCCGTAGCAAAGAAATCATCCTCATCGTCTCCGTCCGACAGCATGGACTCATAATCGGAATCCTCGTCCTCATCCTCGATCGGATCTCCGTTTTCGTCCTCCATCAAGAAGGAACGGCGCAACTCCTCATCGGTTGCACGCTGACCGAGAACTGCATCGATCGCGTCCTTATCGGCGCGGTTGGAGGAAGAATCATCCTCGTTGCAAAGGGTAGAAAGCTCGATGTCGTTGCCTTCCTTATCCTGCACGCGAATATCCAGTGCCAAGGATTGCAGCTCCTTGACCATGACCTTGAAGGACTCAGGCACTCCGGGAGTGGGAATGTTTTGTCCCTTGATGATCGCTTCGTATGCACGGCGACGACCGTTGATATCGTCGGACTTGACCGTCAGGATCTCCTGCAGGGTGTAAGCCGCACCGTACGCCTCCAGAGCCCAAACCTCCATTTCTCCGAAACGCTGACCGCCGAATTGAGCCTTACCGCCCAAGGGCTGCTGCGTGACGAGAGAGTACGGACCGTTGGAACGTGCGTGGATCTTATCATCAACCAAGTGATGGAGCTTGAGGTAGTACATGATACCAACCGTTACGGGGTTATCGAAGGGCTCACCGGTACGACCGTCGTACAATACGGTCTTACCGTCAAGGATCTTCAGGCGCTTTTCTGCGCGCAGGGTGCTCATAAACGCCTCGTCGGCTCTCTCCTCTTCGGAAAGGATGCGCAAGGACTTAACACCGGTCTCCTCGTTGGTGATCTCCTCATACAATGCCTTACCCTCGGGATTTTCCAAGGGGAACATATCTCTTTGCATTCCCGCAGCCTCAAGGCACTCGAGAATATCTTTTTCGTTTGCACCGCCGAATACGGGGGTCATGATCTTCCAACCCAGCTTCTTAGCGGCAATGCCCAAGTGGACCTCAAGCACCTGACCGATATTCATACGGGAAGGAACGCCCAGAGGATTGAGCACGATGTCCAGCGGCGTACCGTCGGGCAGGAAGGGCATATCCTCGGGAGGCAGAATACGGGAAACGACACCCTTGTTACCGTGGCGACCTGCCATCTTATCACCTACGGAGATCTTACGCTTTTGTGCGATATAGACCTTTACGACCTTGTTAACGCCTGCGGGAAGCTCGTCGCCCTGCTCGTGAGAGAAGACGCGAACGTCTACGACGATACCGGATTCACCGTGCGCCAGGCGCAGGGA
>JAZQYE010000290.1:0-6351 GCA_045633385.1 Eubacteriales bacterium
TTTTGGTGCGATTACGGCTACAATACCGAGGTAGGGGACTACTTTTTTGCTAACCACAACTGTCAGATATTGGACGGCGCCAAGGTGACCTTTGGCGATCACGTCTTTATCGCGCCCAACTGCACCTTTACCACCGCCGAGCACGCGCTGGACGTGGAGCAGAGAAATCGCGGCTTGGAGGTCGCATTCCCCATTACGGTCGGCAACAACGTGTGGATCGGTGCCGGCACCACCGTTTTGGCAGGTGTGACCATTGGCGACAACACCGTAATTGGCGCGGGTAGCGTTGTGACCAAGGATATTCCCTCGGGCGTGGTCGCGGTCGGCGTGCCTTGCCGTGTGATGCGCAAGATCACCGAGGAAGACAAGGACAAGTATAAAAAATACGAGGGATAATCTATGGATCAAAACAGACATATGGTTGTTGTCAGCGTGGACGCAATGGTGTTTGAGGATCTTGAATCCGCGCGTATGCTCCCTAACTTTGCACGTCTTTTGGACGGTGCATCAATCATTGAGCGTGTCAAAACCGTTTATCCGTCGGTCACGCACACCGTGCACGCAACGCTCATTACGGGCGCGCCCGCAGGGGTTACGGGCGTGATCAATAATACGGTATTCAAACCAAACGCTCCCGACGTCGACACGGGCGAATGGTACAATGATTTGGGACAAATACACTGCGATACGCTTTTTCACGCGGCAAAGCGCGCGGGGCTGACAACGGCGGCGTGCACTTGGCCTTTGACCTCGCAAGGCGACGGCATCATCGATTATCTGGTTCCCAACGCGATGAATTATCATTTTAAAGGATACGAAAGCGATCCGCTGACGGCGTATAAGCTGCTTGGCGCGAGTGATTGCATCATGGATATCATCGCTCAAGGAATCGCGCGCTACGGATATGAGAACCGCCATCCGGAGGTTGACGAATTCCAGGCGTATTGTGCCGCCGAGATCATCAAGCGTTACCGCCCCAATTTAACGTTTGTGCACCCCGGCGACGTGGATAGCAAGCGACACAAGAGCGGCGTGTATGGGGAATTGGTGCTTGCATCGCTGGAGAACACCGACCGCTGGCTTGGTATGCTGATGGATGCCGCAGAGGAGGCGGGTATTGCCGACACCACTGATTTTGTGGTGTTGAGTGACCACGGACAGATCAATATCACGCGCGTGATCTCGCCAAACGTATGGTTGGTCGATCGCGGCTACATCAAATTAAAGCAGGACAGAACGGTAGATTCGTGGGATGCCTACGTCAAGAGCGCGGGAGCATCTGCGCACGTTTATCTCTCTCGCCCCAATGACGAGACGTTAAAGTGGGAAATATACGCCCTTCTTTGCGACATGTCATCCGAGGGGATCTACGGTTTTGAACGTGTTTATACCGCACAAGAGGTGCGCGAGCAGTATGGCTTGTTTGGAGATTTCTCCTTTGTGTTGGAATCGGATGGCTACACGGGCTTTGGCGAACGTCTGCAACGACCGGCGGTCAAGAAATGCGAGTCGGGTGACTACCGCGTGGCTCACGGCACGCACGGACACGAGCCGAGCAGGGGACCACAGCCGCCGCTGATTGCAAAGGGACCTTCCTTCCAATCGGGCGTGACGATTCCATACGGCGACGTGCTCAACCACGCACCCACCATCGCCACGGCAATGGGCTTGGAGCTGCGCGACGCGTGGGGGAAGGCTGTGGAGGAGATTTTGAAGTAAATGACAAAGACTATGAAGGGAAAAAGAGCGCATGAGTTATGTGGGAGATTTGCGTAGAAAAATCGGACACGACGAGTATATCGGCGTGGGTGCAGGTGTTTTTATATACAAGGGAAGAGAAGTACTTTTGCAAAAAAGACGTGATAATGCGTGTTGGTCGATGCATGCGGGCGGTTTGGAAATTGGAGAGAGCGTTGAGGAATGTGCCAAGCGAGAGCTATTGGAAGAAACAGGGCTCATTGCAAATAGCATGAAGCTATTAGGTGTGTTTTCGGGTGACGGAATGAGATATACCTACCCGAACGGAGATCGGGTGTGCATTGTTCAAGTGATGTACACGTGCGACGATTATTCCGGTACATTGTGCGTTCAGGAGGAAGAGGCATTGGAACTGAAATGGTTTGATATAGATCATATTCCAAACTTGATCAGTCCACCCGATCAAAAAGCTTTTCGCGCATTTGAAGAGTTTTTAAAAGCGGAAATTGTAGAAAGTGAAGGAGGCGTTTCTCAATGAACCAATCCTCAAATTTTGAACATACGCTCCCATCGCAGTATCGTGAGGTCTATCACCTGGACGCGAGAAAACCAAAGGTCGGGGTGATCATGAATTTGATCGCGCTTTGCGTGTTGGGAATCGTGTTGGTGATCGCCTATGTTCCCGTGGCGCGCGGCGGCTTGTCGCTGATGGCGGATATCCCCACGTCGCTCATTACCTATTTGGCGTTTTTGGCGTCGATGATCCTCTATACGGTTTTGCATGAGCTGGTTCACGGAGTATTTTACAAGTATTTCACGGGTGAAAAATTGACCTTTGGCATGAGCTGGAGCTGTGCGTTTTGCGGTGTGCCACACATTTTTGTGTACCGACGTGCGGTTTTGTTCGCCGTTGCTGCACCTCTTACGGTCTTTACTGTGGTGCTCATTCCGCTCACGATTGCACTGTTCTTTGTACATCCGCTCTGTTATTTCGCATCTGCCGCGCTCTTTGGTTTGCATTTGGGCGGCTGTTGCGGCGATATCTACGTTATTTTCTTGCTTTTGACCAAATATCGCTCACGTGAGCTATTGGTCAGGGATACGGGACCCGAGCAGTTTTTCTATCTTCCTGACAATGACGAGAAGAAATCTCAAGAGATTGGAAAAAATGGATAAAACATGATGAAAAGCTCTTTTTATTTATTTGATTTTGACGGTACGCTGGTGGACTCCATGCCTACTTTCGTTTCGGTCATGCTCCGCATTTTGGACGAGTACGGTATTGCGCACGACGAAAACACCGTGCGAATTATTACGCCGCTGGGTTATCACGGTACGGCAGAGTACTTTCGTACGCTTGGCGTTGATGCCTCGGCGGAGGAACTGGTGCAAACAATGAACCGCTACGCCGTGCGCGCGTATGAGGAAACGATCCCCCAAAAGAATGGAGTGGCAGATGCCTTGCGCGCACTCCGTGAGGGCGGCGCATCGCTCAACGTACTGACGGCAAGCCCGCATGCGGCGTTGAATCCTTGCCTCAAGCGTTTGGGGCTGTGGGAGCTGTTTGACAACGTGTGGTCGTGTGACGATTTTAACACCACAAAAGCCGATCCCAACATTTATCGCATGGCGGCAGAGCGTATGGGGGCTCCGGTCGGGGACGTCATCTTTTTAGATGATAACGTCAACGCCGTCAAGACAGCAAAAGAGGCGGGTATGCGTGTGTTTGGCGTGTATGACGAATCATCTGCCGACTGCGTCGAGCAGATGCGTGCGCTGTCGCACCGCTACGTGACGCATTTTTCGGAACTTTGCGAGGAGGAGACATGAAGAACGCACGAAATTTATTGACGGATATCCTGTATGCAGTCGTGGCAGGCTGTATTGTGGGAACGGCGTATTTCTTTTTTCAAAACAGCAACGGCTTTGCACCGGGAGGCGTGGGAGGTCTTGCCACCATTACGCACTATTTGCTCTCGGACGTTGTCAGCTGGTCGGTATTGATGGTCGCGTTCAATCTGCCCATTTTCATTTTGGTCAGTGCTATGATCGACCGCAAGCTTGGTGCAATGCTCATCATTTATATGTGTGTGCAATCCTTTTTGCCGCGCTTGTACGAGCTGTTGGGGGCAACGCCTTATGCGCAAGCCACGCACGGCGAGGATTTTAACATCGTTTTTGCCTGCATTGCCACGGGCGTGATCTCAGGCTTTGGTTTTTCCATTATGCTCAAACGCTTTGGCGCAAGTGGCGGTACTTACGGCATTTCTGCTTTGATCCGCCGCGCGCATCCCGAATTGAACATTGCGTATGTCTCCTTTATTATGGATGCAAGCGTGGTTCTCATTGCGTTTTTTGTGTATGGCATGCGCGTAACACCCGTTATTTGTACGCTGCTCAACCTCTTTATTGCCAACGTCATTGTAGATAACGGCTTGAGCGGCTTGAAGAACGGCTACAAGTTTGAAATTGTGACCAATACTCCCGATGCACTTGCCGATGAGCTGATGACAAAGCTCCACCACGGAGTGACCGAATTGCGCGTGCACGGAATGTACTCCGATACCGATAAATATATGCTGATCTGCATCATCAACAAGCGACAGATCGGAGAGATGATGCGCATACTCAAGAGCTATCCCGATACGTTTGCAAGCTTTGAAAAGGTCAATGAGGTGTTTGGCAATTTCAGACGAAGAGTGTAATCGGTGTATGCAAAATAAATCAAAAAAAGGAGAAAGAAAAACATGAAAATTCGCAAAGGACTCAAAGTATTTGCAACAGTGGTGCTGGTCATTGTACTGGCTATGGTCACCATCAACGTCATTCCGCCCCAAAAGAACGTGGAAAACAACCCCTTCGTAGTGGAAAAGGGCGCGCTTCCCATGATCGCCGCACACCGCGGAGGCGGTGTCAGCAACCCCGAAAACACCATGCTTGCCTTCCGTGAGGCGGTCAAGACCATTGGTGTGGACATCATTGAGAGTGACTTGTATTTGACGAAGGATGGCTATCTTGTTTACAATCACGACTCCTACATCGACGAGACCTGCAACGTCAACGGAGATATTTCCCTGGAGGAGGTAGAGGCTCTTTGCGAGGACGAAGCCAACCGCCACTACATCAAGGATATGACGCTCTCCGAGCTGGAGCAGTACAACTTTGGCTACTATTTTGAGGATGCCAACGGTGAGCGCATCTACCGCGACGTGGAGGATCCTGCCGCGCTTGGCTTGCAGATTGCAACCGTAGATAAGCTGTTTGAGGAGTTTTATCAAAGCCACCCCGACCTGCTCTTTATCGTAGAGATCAAAAACAGCGGCGAGCTTGGCTATGAGGCGTGCAGAATTTTGAACGAGACGCTGGATCAATATCCCGTTTATCGCGACCGCATTGTGGTTGGAACCTTCCACGATGAGATCGAGCAGGAGCTCAAGACCAATTCTCCCGACCTGCTTCGCGGTGCTCCCACGGGTACTGCCGCCAAGTTTATCATTACGCAATTTTTGGGCGTGAACCTGTTTGACAACGGCGATTTTGCCTGCTTGCAGATTCCGACGAGCTACGATTTGGGAATTGAGCTGACGTTGGATCGTGCTACCTTGATCCGCCGTGCGCACCGCCGCAACGTAGCCGTACAGTATTGGACCATTAACGATGCCGACGAAATGCGTCGTTTGATCGAGCTTGGCTGTGATTGCATTATGACCGACGACCCCGAACTGCTCAAGAGCGTGTTGGAGGAGTACCGCTGATAGAGGATAGATAAGACCGATCATGAAAAAGGCATTTCTTTACATCGTATTAGCAGGCGTTTTTTGGGGAACCTCCGGTATTTTTGTGCACTACCTTGCGCCCTACGGCTTTTCCTCGGCGCACATGACCTTTGTGCGCGGCGTGGTATCGCTGGTTAGCATGGCAACTTATGCGTTGATCTGTCGGCGCAGTGCGTTTGCGGTACGTCCCCGTGAGCTGTTGTGTTATGCGGGCGTTGGCATATCCCTCTATTTGACGGGGAGCTGTTATTTTACCTCCATGCAAATGACGTCCGTTTCCACGGCGGTGGTGCTGATGTACACCGCACCCGTGTACGTTTCCATCTTTTCGGCACTCTTTTTCGGGGAACGCTTTTCGCGCCTGAAGTGGATCTCGATCGTATGCATGCTGTTGGGTTGTTGCTTTGTGTCGGGCGTTGTGGGCGGTTTGCGCTTTGACCCCGTTGGCATTTTGCTCGGTGTGATTTCGGGCTTGACGTATGCCGCTTACAACATTTTGACAAAATATATCATGCGCCACGGCGGAGATCCCATTACCACCACGCTTTACAGCTTTTTGTTTATGACGCTGTTGGCGGCGTTGATTGCAAAGCCGCAACAAATCCCGCAGCTCGTAGCGGTATCTCCCACGCTGTTGATCGCATTGCTGATCGGTATGGGTATCGTGACCTACATCGCACCGTATTTTCTGTACACTTTGGGAATGCGCGATCTGCCTGCCGGAACGGCATCGGCACTCGGCATTGTAGAGCCCATGGCGGCAACCGTGTTCAGTGTTGTTTTGTTTGACGAGAGACCGCATTGGCTTTCGGTCATCGGCATCGTTTTGATCGTGGGAGCGGTATTTTTGCTTGCACGCGCAGAGGATGCACCAACG
>JAZQYE010000291.1:0-2313 GCA_045633385.1 Eubacteriales bacterium
CAACGTTCTTGCCGACAAAAAAGGGAAGGTCATTTATTACACCGACGTCACCCGTACGCGTATTTCCTACGACACGGTAAACGGTCAGCCCTCCTATAAGATCGCCGAGGACGGTGAATCTTACGAGACCACCCCCATGACCGAAAAGGAATTGGAACGCTTGACCGAGCGCGCAAACGATCTTTACAACTCGCTCAAAACCGCGACCTCCGCTCAATTTTTGGCTTCGATGGAGGAAAACAGCGATGATGCGAGTGCAACCGCCGCTTACACCGACGGATACTATTTGCAAATGGGCGTTGAGTATTCAAAGTCCGATGCCAACCTCGTCTATTTGGAAACCATTACCGAAACGCTGGCAGACGCCGCCGACGGATCGATTCACCTCATTCCATCCTCCGCAGGCTACCACATCGTTATGAAGTTTGCGCACACCGAAAAAGCGTATGAAAAGGAAGCCAACGAGGTTTGGTTCAAATCCTTTGCTTCGGGGCTGACGTCGCAGGTATTTGCCGAGTATTGCACCCCCTACTACGACAGCATTACGTTGGATGAAAAGGTTTACGCTTCCGCCCCCAGCATGAAGCAGGTTGGCATCAATTATTATTACTATTGATCAAAAAAATCCCTTTGCAATTTTGCCGCAAAAATTTCTTTTTGGGGTTGACAAACGTCAACCTCTCTGCTATAATAATGGCAGTATCGGTTTGATACAAATATTTTTACCGCAAGGAGAACAACACTATGAAAAAAGCAATGAAATTAATCGCCCTCTCTTTGGTACTGGTGATGTCCGTTATGATGCTCGCATCCTGCGGCGCGCCCAATGCTGACCCCGATAAGGCAATCGAGTCCTTAAAGGATAATGGCTATTCTGCAGCAAAAGACGATACCTGGATTCCCGCCGCTTTGAAGCTCCTCGGTGCTGACGCTGAAACCGTTGTTACCGGAACTGCAAAAATCGACGGTAAGGCCGAGCACGTAACCATCGTTTACTTTGACGATGCAGAGGATGCAAAAGAGGCTTGGGAAAAGGTAAAAGAGTATGCCGAAGGCGATAAGGATGATGAAGATACCGATTGGACCGTTGCACAATCCGGTGCTATGATCTATTGGGGTACCTCCGCAGCTATTAAGGCGGCTAAATAATACGATTTGAATCGTGCATAAATAAAACAAAAGGGAGAAGCTTGAAAAAGCTTCTCCCTTTTATTTTTATTCGATCGTGAGAAAAATCAATACTCTGCGTTGCCGACCGTACGGGGATAAGGAATAACGTCGCGGATGTTGGAAACGCCCGTGAGGTACATGATGATGCGCTCAAAGCCAAGTCCGTAGCCTGCGTGCTTGGTGCCGCCGTACTTGCGCAGGTTGACGTACCACCAGTAGTCCTCCTCCTTGAGGTTGCACTCTGCCATGCGCTCCAGCAGAACGTCGAGGCGTTCCTCTCTTTGGCTACCGCCAATGATCTCGCCAACACCGGGAACCAGCATATCCATTGCGGCAACGGTCTTGCCGTCGTCGTTGAGTCGCATATAGAAGGATTTGATCTCCTTGGGATAGTTGATTACGAATACGGGCTTACCGAAGATCTGCTCGGTGAGGTATCTCTCGTGCTCGGTCTGCAGGTCACAGCCCCACTCTACGGGGTACTTGAACTCCGCACCGCTCTTTTTGAGGAGCTCAACGGCATCGGTGTAGGTCACCTTTTCGTAATCGCTGTTGGCAAGGCTGTTCAGGCGCTCCATAAGCCCCTTGTCAACAAAGTTGTTGAAGAACTCCAGCTCCTGCGCACAGCTCTTCAGCACGTGGCGGATGATATATTGGATCATATCCCATGCCAACTGCATATTGTCGTTCAGGTCTGCAAAAGCGATCTCAGGCTCGATCATCCAGAACTCTGCGGCGTGGCGTGCGGTGTTGGAGTTTTCGGCACGGAAGGTGGGGCCAAAGGTGTAAATGTTGCCAAACGCCATGGCGTAGGTCTCGCCCTCAAGCTGACCCGAAACCGTGAGGTTTGTGCTCTTACCAAAGAAATCCTGCGACCAATCGATGCTGCCATCCTCGCGACGAGGCGGATTTTCGGGATCGATGGTGGTCACGCGGAACATCTCGCCCGCGCCCTCGCAGTCGGAGCCCGTGATCAGAGGCGTATGCACGTAAACAAAACCGCGATCGTGGAAGAAGGAGTGAATTGCGTAGGCAACCTCACTTCTGACACGGAAAACGGCAGAAAAGAGGTTGGTACGGGGACGCAGATATGCCTGCTCGCGCAGATACTCTACGGTGTGTCTCTTTTTTTGCAGAGGATAG
>JAZQYE010000292.1:0-3691 GCA_045633385.1 Eubacteriales bacterium
CCGTTAAAGCTCCAAAAGAGCCGTGACCTCGCTCTCGCCCAGCACGCGGATTCCGTTTTGCTTGAGCAGACACGCGGTTATTCCGTCACCCTCTGTCAAGCCGCCGTCAAACAGACCGTTGTGAATCAAGCCGCTCCCGCAGGAGGGGCTTTTTTCTTTGAGGATGGCAACGGTGCATTCCTGCTCACGGGCAAGGTCAAGGGCGATTTTTGCACCGCATTGGTAGTTTTGCGTCACGTCCGTACCGTCCTTCATCAAAACGCGTGCACCGCATATCTCGGATGGCGTGCGAGGCGTGGGGAGTCCCCCCATGACCTCGGGGCAAATGGGAATGAGGTGATATTGCTCCTGCAGGGCGATCACCGCCTCGCACGGTTTGCTTTTTCCGTCATAGCGACATGCTTCTCCCAACAGGCACGCGCTGACCAATATGTTCTTCATGTCTTATCCCTTTATCTTCTTCCAATATTCTGCCGCAGCTTGCTCGGTCTTGTTGGGGCCGGGACGATAGAAGGTCGCGCCCGTGAGGTCGTCGGGCAGATATTGCTGTGCCACGTAGTGATTTTCGTAGTCGTGCGGATATTTGTAGCCCTTGAACAAGGGGCTTTGCAGGTGGGTGGGAACGGTAATACCTTTGCCTTGCTTGACACATTCGGCGGCGTTGAGAACAGCGACCTCTGCGGCATTGGATTTGGGGGAGGTGGCAAGCATCAGCGCGGCGTTGGCAAGCGGGATCTGCGCCTCGGGCATACCAAGCTCCTTTGCCGACTCACAACATGCGCGTGTAATTGCCGCCGCCATGGGGTAGGCGAGTCCTACGTCCTCGGAGGCAATTACCTGCAAGCGGCGGCAGACCGAAAGCAATTCGCCGGAGTGCAAAAGCTTTGCAAGATAAAAGACTGCCGCATCGGGGTCGGAGCCTCGAATGGATTTTTGCAGACAGGAGAGCAGATCGTAGTGCGTATCGTCGTTAAAGTTCCCCACCGAGGTGTCAAAGCTGTCAACGTGCTCCTTTTCGATCGCATCGTCGGCGGTGTGGTAGGCGTTTTCAAACAGCACGATCGAGTGGCGCACGTCGCCTCTTGCGCATTTTCCGACGTAGTCGCAGATCTCGTCCGAAACCGTTTTTTGCAAGCCGTTTTCCGCGTTTAAATAATCGAGCGCGCGGCGAAGCACGGGGCGCATCTGCATCGGCAAAACGGGCTTGAACTCAAACAGAGAGGAACGCGAGAGAATGGCATTGTAAATGAAGAAATGCGGATTTTCGGTAGTGGAGGCGATGAGCGTGATGCGTCCGTCCTCCATATACTCCAACAGGGATTGCTGTTGCTTGCGGTTAAAGTATTGAATCTCGTCCAGATACAAGAGAATTCCGTCCGCGCCAAACAGATTGCCCGTTTCCTGCAAAATGTCCTTGATGTCCGCAAGCGTCGCAGACGTGGCATTGAGCTTGCGAAAGGTCATGCCCGATTGCTTTGCGATCATAGAGGCGGCAGTGGTCTTTCCCGTACCGGGAGGGCCGTAAAAGATCATATTGGTGATGCGTCCTCCCGCAAGCATGCGGCGAATGACACCTCTTTCTCCAAATAAATGCTCCTGACCTACAATGCCGTCCATATCGGTGGGGCGGAGCAGGTCGGCAAGCTGTGCGTGTTTCATGTTTTTTCCTCGCTTTTCTTAACGTACCGATTTATATTATAAACCATCGCTACGATATTTGCAAGGTCTTTTTTTGCATTTTTTTGCATTTCGGCAACTGCATTGCAAAAAATCGGGCGAAAAGCAGGAGCAGAGTGGTAAATGCGCTCGCAAACCTCCACCAAAGCCCCCACGCTCAGTTCATCTGGAGAGAGCCATTCCTGTGCACACATACGCGCAAAGGAGGGGATTTTTTGATCGTTTGCAATGGGAAGTCCCACAAAAGGGCAGGCTACCGTTGCCGCTAAGATCATGGCGTGCAGTCGCATGGAGAGTAACAGCTCGGCACGGCGCAAAACTGCGCTGACGTCGCTCGGCTCGGTTGGGATCAAAAGACTGCCGCCAAGTCGCTGTGCCGCTTTTTCGTGCATACGGCGATCCTCGGGGCACAGGCACACAAACAGCGCATGCCAGCCGTAACGTTTGCAGAGCATACGGGTGGTCGCTACGGCAACGCCGTCTATTTCCTCGGGGTGTTGGCACGTGCGCAAAACGGTGCAGATGAATTTTTGTTCGGGCGCAATTCCAAGCGAGGCGAGGATCGCGTCACTCCTTGACAAAGATGGGGGTGGGAGCAGGAGCGCAGGATCTGCTCCAAGGTGTAGCAGGGCACGATCGATTCCTGCCTCGTCCAACAGCTTCATAGAGTCGGGGTCTCGTAAGCTGATATATCTGCAACGGCGCAAAATACGCCAGGTGTGTTTGGACGCGCGCTTTCCGTAAAGCGGCCCGATGCCTGCGGCATAAAGGATCGACGCCCCTCCAAATCGCGCAAAAACGCGTAGCAGGGTGTTGTAATAGAGCAGGGAAAGACCTCCCGTGCTGTTTTGTAACAGCGAACCGCCTCCACACAGACACGCACGGGAGCGCAGACACGCAAACAGGATGGCGAAGGGGTTTTTGCGGTGGAAGCAGGGAGCCAGAAAGCGCAGTTGGCACCGACGCGGAGTACCGACCAAAGCCTGCACGCAAATATCGGGCGCAAGTGCTCGCATCTGCATCAAAAATGCCTGCAAAATGGCATCGTCGCCTAAGTTCTTGCACCCGAAATATCCACCAATGGTCACGAATAACGTGGGCTTTTGGTGTTTTGCGCGCTGGTAGAGCGCAAGCGTTTGGTCACATACCGTTTGAGCGCTGTGCTCCTCCAAAAGTCGCGTACGGCACGCTTGGGCATACTGTCGGCAAAGTGCGGGAGATGCCAATAGTGTGAGAAGATCTTGCTTCAATTGATCGGCGGTCGCTTCTTTTTCACCGCGGCAACAAAAATTTGTCAGCGCCGCGTAGGAATAGCGATCTTCGTTCAAAATACCGAGGTAGCCCTCGTTTCCGCACAAAATAACGGCACAACCACATGCCGTGGCCTCCAGCGCGGCACGCGACACGCCTACGAAAACCGTGTGCGCACGCATCAATTTTGCCATATCGTGGCACGTGCCGCATACCGTAATGCACTCAAAACCGATTGCACGGTTGGCTTTTTCGGCAAGCAGGGCAATGCGTTTGCTCGCGTTTCCGCCACCCGCCACGGTGATCTGTAATTCCGGGTAGTGCTTTGCAATCTCCGGCGCAACGGTGCAGAGGAGCTCGGCACCCAATGCACAGTCGTTATCCAATCGGCTGGCAAACAAAACGGTTTGGCAAGGCTCACTTTGCGCAACAGCCAAAGGGAAAAAATGCTGTGTGTCGATGCCGTTTGGAATGACCGTGATGCGCTCGGTGGGAACGCGATATGCTTTGTGCAGATACGTGCGCAGATCCTCGCTGACGGCGACCGCAAACTCACCCCAATTGCAAAGGCGTTTGAGCAAAAAGCCGCTTTGAAAGCGCGCGTGCACCGTAACGATCTCGGCACAGCCTTTTTTGCGCAAGCCGCGGATGAGGAGCGCGGGAATGCGCGCGTGTGCGTGCAGGATATCAAAACCTTTGGCAAGGATATATTTGCGCAAACGGTAGCGCAAAATCAGCAGACGTATGGGATTGCGCACGGTCA
>JAZQYE010000293.1:0-2143 GCA_045633385.1 Eubacteriales bacterium
TTACGTTGCACCGATCACCGCCCCCTCGCCCCGTGACGAGCTTGGCGGCGTTTGCCTTGGGCACGAGTACGCCGTTAACGACCGTTATATGCTCCGTGATGGCAAGCCGTATTTATATCGTATGGGCGAGCTCCATTTCTCCCGCGTTCCGAAGGGGGATTGGGAGACCGAGCTGTTAAAAATGAAGGCAGGCGGCATCGACATCGTTGCCTCTTACCTGTTCTGGAACCACCATGAGGAGATCGAAGGCGAGTTCGTTTTTGAGGGCGACTGTGATCTGCGCGCCTTTTGTGCACTGTGCAGACGCTTGGATATGCCTTTCTTTTTGCGCATTGGTCCGTGGGCACACGGCGAGGCACGCCACGGCGGATTCCCCGATTGGTTGCTTGAAAAATGCGGCGGCGAGGAGAATATGCGTAAGAATCAAAGCCCGTACATCGACTATGTCAAGCGTTATTTTGCAAAGGTCTATGAACAGGTGCAGGATATGAACGACGTGATCCTCGGCATTCAGATCGAAAACGAGCTGCGCGACAGGATCGATCACATTGAGTATCTCAAATCCTACCTGCTTGAGCTTGGTTTTACGCCGCCTTTTTGGAGTGCTACTGCGTGGGGCGGCAAAGGCGTGTTCTTCAACGTCCCCAAAAAGGGCGTGCTCCCCATGTTGGGCGCGTACCCCGAGGCACCGTGGGAGGAGGTTCTGACTCCCATTTTGGATAGCGACGCCTATTTCTTCCGCAGTGAGCGCGGAAGTGCGGGCATCGGTAACGATCTGCTCGGCAACTATACCGTCAACAAAGAAGAAAACCCCGATTTCCCCTATTTGACCTGCGAGCTCGGCGGCGGAAATCAGATTACGTACCATCGTCGCCCGATCATTACTGCCGACGACGTCATTGCCGTTTCTATTTGCGGTCTCGGCTCGGGCGTAAACGGCATGGGCTACTATATGTACCACGGCGGCAAGAACCCCATGGGTAAAAAGAGCACCCTGCAAGAGGTGCGCGAGGTGGGAAACATCAACGACTACTCGGTGTTCTCCTACGATTTTCAGTCTCCCTTGGGCAATTGCGGTCAAAAGCGCGAGAGCTATTTCCGCTTCCGTTCGCTCTTTGATTTCGTTGAAGCCTGCGGCGAGGTACTTGCCCCCATGCCGCTCTGCTTGCCCGACCGTATGCCAAAGGATCTTGCCGATCTGCAAACGCCTCGTATTTCTCTGCGGAGCGACGGTGAGTGCGGATTCTTGTTCGTCAACAACCACGTGCACGCCGCGGCCATGCCAAGGGTAAAGGAGCACGTCCGCATCGAAATGGGCGGCAAGGTCGTGGAGATTGATCTTGATTATGGCAACGGCGCAATGGGTATTTTGCCCATTCGTTTCCCCATTGGAAACGTGACCGCAAGCTATGTCAATGCCATGCCGGTATCGGTTACCGAGAGCGAGATCGTGTTTGAAGCCAACAAGGGAATGCGCCCCGAGATCTGCCTGGAAGACGGCAGTATTATTCCGCTGGAGGGCTCGTTTGAGCTTGGCGGTGTTCGGGTCACCCTGCGAGAGTCGCAATTGCCCGAGCCGACCTGCATGGCGCCCGTTTTGGTAACGCGCCGCGAGAAGAATTGTTTGGACGAAGCGGCTTTTTCGTACATCGAGAACCGTGACGGCACGCCGCTCGTGTTTGCCGAGAGTGCCGAGTACGAGCTGACACTTCCCGAGCAGACGTCGTATCTGGTCATCGACGCCGTTGGAAACGTAGGCGCTATGTATCACGGCGAGGAATTTTTTGACGATTTTTATCTCTTTGGCGAAAAATGGATCTGCGACGTGCGTGGCCGCGACAAAGCACTCCCGTTCGTGCTCAAGATCCTGCCGCTCAACGAGCAAAACAAGAAAAAGATCTATTTTGAAACCGAAATGCCCACGGGGCACGTCACGCCCGCCGTTTATGCATGGGTGCAGGACGAGGTTGGATACTTGCCGTAACAAGCAAAAAGATTTTTTAAACAAGCTATAAAACAAAAGGGAAGGGGGGAGCGTTTGATGCGTTTTTTTCAAACGACTCCCTCTTTTTGTGCAACGAAAACCACCAGCACTGCTGGTGGTTCCAAAAAGCTTTAGCTTTGCACAGTTTCCGCCGCAGCG
>JAZQYE010000294.1:0-5529 GCA_045633385.1 Eubacteriales bacterium
GGCTCGTTCTCGGATAAGCGATAGGAGGTATCCTGCTCACAAACCAAGTGCTTGGTTTGGGGCATGGTCATGCCGTACTGCTCGGTAACAGCCATCAAATTGGTGAGTTGTGGATACTGATAATCGGTAAACAGCATGACGTCACGACCCTTGGCAAGATATTGCTCCAAGGTTTGTCGGTCAGCATCGGAGAGGTCGGACTTGGGGGCGTAAATGATGAGTGCCGCGCTCTTGTCGGAAAGATTTTGCAAAGAGTTGATGCTCTCAATAAAGTAACCGCTGTTGACAAGATAGGTGCGCAGGGTAGAATCGATGGCGCGAGAGCTGTAGATCTGCACCGTGAGAACATCGTCGGACACGGTGTAACGAATGGCGTTGGTTACGCAAACGTCGCCGTCAAAGTATGCTACGGTCGTTGTAGAGGAATAAAGCTGTGCGCCGTATTGCAGGACCTGCTCGGAGTAATTTCCCATTTGCTGGGTCTGCAGATATTCCAGATAAGCCGAAATATAGTAGGCGTACTGCGTGGGGGAGAGGCTGGCGCCAAGGTCTGCGTTGTAGTAGTGGTAAAGCTCGTCGCTATCCAAAAACATATAACGCTGATCGGATACCACCAAAATGCTTTGGTCATTTACCTCTGTCAAGCCGTAACGCGCCAACAATTCGGTCTCGGTATCGGTGTTGACAAATTGCACGGTCACGCGCTCGGTCTCGTTCTCGTAGCGGTACAAAAAGCGTTGTATATCGTGGTCAACGTTCTTTTTGCCACCCTTTGAAAGCAGATAAACGGTAACGTCCTCGTCCAAGGTCTTTAAATAATCCTTTGTCGTTGCAGAGAGCAAAAAGGTCTTGGAGTTGCTCAGGTCAATGTTGAGCAAACGCTCCGGCAGGAGCGCGGAGCCAAAGGAGAGCACATATGCAAGCACCAACGCGACGGTAGCTTTTATGACGGTTGCGGTGCGTTGCTTTGCGTTTGCAAGGTCACCCTTTTCACGCTTGAGAGCAACGACACCCAAGGTAAGAAAGACTGCCGTGCCGCACAGGATCGTGATCAGATCGGGAATGGGAAATTCGCCGTAGGTAAACGCATAAAACAGACCGATGGGGTCAAGCACCGTGAGCACGCTTTGTACGGTCTCACCCAAGGGAAGATAGGAGAGGAGCGTGTGGTACGCGTAAAGCAGAACGGATGTCGCAAAGGCAATGACAGTGGCAAGCTTGCTACTTTTGACGAGCGTGAAAATGAATTGCCCGATCGCGCCGATCAGAGCAACGAACAAAAGGTAGCCCAACACGGCGGTATAGGCAGTACCCTTGGAGGCGGTGCTCAATGCGGAAAAGAGAAGTGGTAAAAGGAGGAGCGTTGCCGTGGGAACGAGCATAACGCTCAAAAATGCCAGGTATCTGCCAAGATAAACGGCTGTGGGAGAGGCGGGGAGCGAAAAGAGCAGGGCGGCATTACCGCTTCGACGTGTGCGACGTGCGGCAATCGACAGCAACGACGGCACCGAGACGAGAACGGGAATTGCCTGATAAGCGGGCACAAAATGAAAACCGCCCGAGGAGCCCATCAGGGCAACGAAAATACCAATGACCAACAGCAGTGCGGAAAGGATCAGATAGGTTGAGGTCGTGCTGAAATACAGCTTCAGTTCTTTGCGGTAAATCGCGCTCATGATCTGTTATCCTCCTTTTCGTTTTCGTCGATCCACTCTTCCTCGCCGCTCTGCATCAGCATTTTCCAGCGGTTGTCTTTGCTTTTTTTCGTGTCTGCTTCGGCGTGCTCGTTTTTGTCGGCGTTTGCCGTATCCTGCAACGCGGGGCTGTCGGGGGATTCGACGGATACAAAGCGACCGTTGGAGAGCAGAATGATCTCGTGGCAAAGCTCTTTGAGGTCTGCCTGCGAACGCTCACACAAAAACACGGTCTTATTTTGCGCAACGTGACGGATCAACGCGCGCAGTCTTTGCGCGTCACGCGGTTTTGTGCCGGCACAGGGAGAGTCTAAGATCAAAATTTCGGGGTCGCCCAAAAGCGATTGCAAAATACCGACCGTGCGTACCTCGCCAAAGGAGAGATTGGCGATCAGGCGATCTTTTTTATCGCTCAGATCGGTCATTTCCAACAGCTCGTGCAGGTATCTGACGGTGCGCTCAAACTGCAAGCCCTTTGCATCTGCCACAAACAGCAGGTATTCCATAACGGTCATCTCGTCGTCGGGGCAAAGATCAAAGGGGAGATAGCCAATGCATTTTTTCGCTTTTTTTGCTTCCTTTTGCATACTGAAGCCGTTGATCAGCACCTCACCCTCAGAGGGGGTAACGGCACCTGCCATCAAGGCTGTCAGCAGGGAGGCACAGCCGTGCGTGGAATCATATATTCCGTATATTTTGCCGTTGGGCAATTTAAAGCTGACGCCCTCTACCGCATCTTGTGCGGCTTTTGCGCCCGATACGCGTTTTACTTCTACCAATGATGTGTCCTCCGTATTCTGATCGTTCGATAAAAAGCATTATGTGATATATTACTATAATATTGTGTCATGCGTTTGACCTCATTTTGACTTTTTTATGACGGCGGTTTATTTTTTTTGATTTTTACACCAAAAAATAGAAGACTTTTGACTTGACAAAGCGTGTGAACGGTGATATAATGAAGCCGCACGGGAGTGCATCAAACGGATTTTTCTTTATGGAGGATAAAATTATGTCTAAACCTATTAAAATCGGCGTTGTGGGACTTGGCCGTATCGGTATGTCTGTTCACAGAGAGTGTCTCAAGGCTCGTCCCGACAAATATCAGGTAGTAGCGGCTTGTGACTTGATCGAGGAGCGTACCCAACGCTTTGCCGAGGAGTTTGGTTGCCGCACCTATACCAATATTGAGGATCTGATCAACGATCCTGAGGTAGAGGTAGTTGATATTGCAACTCGCTCCTGCGACCACTATGCACACGCAAAAATGGCTTTGCTCGCAGGCAAGAGCGCATTGGTCGAAAAGCCCTTCTGCAGCACCTACGAGGAGGCAAAGGAGCTGGTTGAGCTTGGCAGTCAGCCTGCAGGTCCGCGCGTATTCGTTCGTCACAACAGACGAATCGAGGAGCAATTTTTGAAGATCAACGAGATCATCGATTCCGGTATTCTCGGTAACGTATATGAAATTCGCCTTGCAAGAAACGGCTATCAGCGCCGCAACGACTGGCAGACCATCAAGGAGTATGGCGGCGGACAGCTGCTCAATTGGGGTCCCCACATCGTTGACCATGCAATTCAATTCTGCGGCGGTGCATATACCCAAATGTTCTCCGACATCAAGCGCGTTGCTGCTGTCGGTGACGCAGAGGACCACATCAAGCTGGTGTTCAAGGGCGTAAACGGCAGAATCGTTGATATGGAGATCAGCGGCGGCGTAGCGATTAAGGTTCCCGAGTGCATGGTATACGGCACGCGCGGAGCACTCGTTTACGATGGCAAGCTCATCAAAATGAAGTATTTGGATCCCGACGTAGAGTTGGCTGATATCAAGGCAGATCCCGCTACCCCCGGTTCCGGCTCGGCATTCGGCAACAGCGAGACCCTTGTATGGAAGGAAGAGGAGATCCCCTCCTCCGACGGTAAGACCGAGGCGATTTGGGATTACTTCTACGAGGCATACCGCAACAACAAGCCTTATCCGATCACCTCTGCACAGGCAATCGAGGTCGTTCGCACCATCGAGGCGGCAAAGGTAGGCACCGAGTTCGCAAAATAAGGATCTTATCAACAATCCCTTATACCTGCTTTGGTTTGAGGACTAAAGGCAACGATTATCAATATATCCCGAAAGGGGAAAGTAAGGGTCTGCCTCCAATGCCAGCGTTTTTGAGGCAGACCCGATCATGATGTGTGAGAGGAGAAACGCAGATGTGTGTGATCGCAGGATATAGCGGCAACCGCCGTGCCGCACCGATTTTGATCGAGATGATGAGGCGAATCGAATATGTGGATGGCGGCTACGCTACTGGAATTGCGACCGTGCACGAGGGAAAAATCTATTACGCTAAGGCGATTGGAGACGTGGAGATGCTATTGCGCACGACCGATGCAGCAGAGCTTCCCGGTACGGTTGGTATCATTCATACGCGACCCAGCGGGGAGTATCTTTCTAACACGCACCCGTATTTTGATGCGACAGGAAAGCTTGCGTTGGTCGAAAACGGAACACCGGGGCCTACTTCCTGTCCGGAGCAATTTGCCGCTTTTTGCGAGATCATGAACGAGATGCTCGATCGCGGCATCACCGCGCCCTCGGCGCGTGATCTCGATCCCGGAAAGCACCGCAACTATTACACCAAGGACGGAAAGCCCTTTTACTACATAGAGGCTTATTCACATTTGTTGGGGGATATGGTCAAGGACGCGCCACCGCAAGAGCTGGGTGAGGCACTTGCACAGGCGGCAAAGCGTGTACACGAGCGGCTCCCTGCCGATAACGTCACGGCAACCATTCACGCCAATCTGCCCAACACGATCACCGTTGCAACCGTTACGCGCCCCATGTCGGTGCTTGCGGCAGAGGGGGAGACCTACATGGCGTCTCTTGCGCTGGCGTTTCCCGATGAATTACAGCATCTCCCCGTTACGCACCTGCCGCAGTGCTCGGTCTCACAAATCACGCCAAGCGGCTTGCAGATCCGTTCTGTCGGAATGGAGGGCGTGCGTAGTGAGCCTGTGACCGAGCAGGTGGTTCGCTACTACAAGGAGGTTTTGGAGCGGGAGCTGACGGGAAAGCAGGAGGCACCGCTGTCAATTTTGGATATTCCGTGCCCCATGGATATTTGGTCGGCACCGCGTGTGGATTGTCGATACGTGTGCGAGGGAAGAGACCTCAAGCCTGCGCGTTTTGCGGTCTATCAGGCCATGTGGGAGCTTCACCGCGAGGGGCGCTTGCACAGTCGCCTCGGCTTGGTCTACGGTCGCGACTACGTCTGGCCCGATACCGATTGCTATTTTACAAAATTTTGGTTGGATGAAGCCAAGGCGTAAGCGCTTGCACAAATAAAAAACAGACACGTAATGACGGTACAGCCGTTGTTGCGTGTCTGTTTTTATATCAATTCTGTGAGAACTCAACAGGGGCACCGAATTCCGCATTGTTCGGTGGGGTGGCATGCGAGAGCAGTATATCGCCAAGCGTTTTTGCCGCCGCACGAATGACGTTGGCGACCGCATTTGCGCACAGAGGAATCGCCTCCTCACTCAAATGAATACGGTCGGAGGAAACGTAGCGGTCAAGATCGGCATTGACGATAGAATAAAGATCGTTGATGATGATGCCGCGCGCTGCAAGCAGAGGGACGAGTCGCTCATTGTAGCGGCGAACGACCTCATTCTTGGTGAATTTGTTGAGCGGACTGACGGGCGTGGTGCTTGCAAAGATCACGATCTCGTGCCTTTTTTGCAGGACGTCGGCAATGCGGAGCATATTGCGAACATATTCGTCCTCGTCGGAAAAAGGGCCGTCGCCAAACCAATCGCAAAAATCCCAAAG
>JAZQYE010000295.1:0-5005 GCA_045633385.1 Eubacteriales bacterium
ATTTCCAACCGAAGCAAGTCCTGTAAGCGGAATTGCCTTATAAGCCGCCAATTGTCCTTTATCGAGTTTTACAACGGGAAACGCATCGCTGGCAAGGGAGGCGATATCGTTTTGTTTTGCTGAAACAATGTCTGTTGCCGCGTTTTTGGTTTTGAGTTTGTTCCATATATCCTTAAGCGCCATCTCTTTCCTCCAATATGTGTTTTGAAAATTTCAAACTCCACAAATAACTCCTAATAAAAATCTTTTGAAGGGGTGCGGGGGAACTTTTCTTTAGAAAAGTTCCCCCGCAAAAAACTCCCAATCAAGCCCAAGCCATGGTAGTGGGTTTTTCTTCGGTGATGATAACGTCGTTGAGGAAGGAGACAGCTTTACGGAGGCCTTCGTCAATGGTCATCAGGCTGTCCTCATGCTCGATGGAGAGGACGCGGTCATAGCCGCAGAGGCGGAGGTTGGAGACGAGGTCACGCCAATAGGTCTCGCCGTTGCCGTAGCCGACGGTGCGGAATACCCAAGAGCGGTGGAGCTCGTCGCCGTAGTGCTTGGTGTCAAGCACGCCGTTCTTTGCGGTGTTGTAGTGGTCGATCTTGGTATCCTTTGCGTGAACGTGATAGATCGCGCCTGCCAACTCACGAATGGCGGCAACGGGATCCATACCCTGCCAGATCAGGTGAGAGGGGTCGAAGTTCGCACCGATGACGTCACCGACAGCGGCACGCAAACGGAGCAGGGTCTCGGGGTTGTAAACGCAGAAACCGGGGTGCATTTCAAAAGCGATGTGGGGGACGTTGTGCGCAACGGCAAACGCGCCTGCTTCCTTCCAATAGGGAATGATCTTTTGGTTCCATTGCCAATCGAGAATGGCAAGAAAATCCTCGGGCCAGGGGCAGGTTACCCAGTTGGGGTACTTTGCGGTCTCGCAGTCGCCGGGGCAACCGGAGAAAGTGATAACGGTGTCAACGCCCATTTTTTCGGCAAGCAGAACGGCATTGCGGAAGTCCTTGTCGAACTGTGCGGCAATCGCCTTGTCGGGGTGCAGAGCGTTTCCGTGGGTAGCGAGGGCGCAAACGGTAACGTCATACTTTTTGAAAAGCCCCATAAACTCATTGTATTTTGCTTCGTCTGCAAGGAGCTCTTCGGGGTTGCAGTGAGCCTTGCCGGGGTAGCCGCCCGCACCGATCTCAACGGTGTGAACGCCAAGCGAGGTCAGGATCTGCAAGGTCTCTTCCAAGGACTTTTGCCCGTACAGGTTTGCCAATACACTTAATTTCATAGTAGTTTCCTCTTTTCTGATGAATGTATTTATATTTTAATTTTTATGATTTTGACGGCGCGGTGTCGGCTTATTCCACCGTAATCGGGTGGGAGATCAGCTTGCGTTCAACAATGGCATGCCAACGCTCCAAGGCGAGGGCGTAAAAGCGCTCCAGGGGCATGGCGGCGTAGGCATCGTGCGTGTGGCGACCGGGCTTGCTTGCAAGCGAGAGCTCGCACATGAGCACCCCTTGGTAAGCGGTCGCGTCGATGCGATCCATCACCGCGCGCCAATCCACAATACCGTCGCCCATCAGCAGGTGAAAATCGTTTTCCCACGTCAGGGTGGGGTCAAACACGCCGAGATTGTCGTTAAAATGCGTGTGGCAGAGCTTGTCGCCGTACAGCGCGAGCATATTTTTGCCGCCGTTGTAGCATTGCTCGTGACCCGTGTCCAAGCAAAATCTGCAAGCAGGGGAGTCTTGAAAGTGCTCCATCAGCGCGGTGAGATATTCCTCGCCCTCCACGTTTTCAAAACCGAGACGAACGCCGAGCCGTTCTGCGACCTCTACCACTCGCGCGTAGTTGTCAAGACCGATTTGCGTGGGTGTGTGCTCGTGAAAGCCGATAAAGGGGTGAATGACCATGACGGGAATGCCGTTGTCGTGGCAATCGTGTACACAGTCGATGAGCTGTTGGGTAAACGCCGTGCCGCGCTCGCCCTCCTTCCAAAGCTGATCGATACCGACGAAGGGCGCGTGAATGGATTGATAGATCAAGCCCAAGCGTGCGGCTTCCTCTGCCCATTCTGTAACCTTTTCGCGGCTCCAACCCGTAAAAAAACCACCCCAGCCAAGCTCTTTGAGCATGGCAAGCTGATAGGGGACGGGATACTGCTGTGTGTTTCCGAGAACGTTGATGCCCGGAATATATCTGCGCTCCATAAAAGTTCTCCTTTGGGCAAACGGCGTGCGTTTGATCGTTCACTTTATATGATAACATCTTTTTCCGCAAAATGCAAGAGCTTTTTGGTTCTTTTCGTAAAAAAGAGGGGAAAGTTTTTTGAATTTCGTGAATTTTTCGGCAAAGGACTTGTAAAAATCCCCCCCGTATGATACAATAATAAAGGTAAAAACGTTTTTTGCATATTATCGCATCAGAATGGAGATTTTTATGAAGATCGGATTTGTTTCTCTCGGTTGTCCCAAAAATCAGCTGGATACCGAGGTCATGTTGCACGAGGTTTTGCAGGCAGGATATGAAATTACGCCCGAGGATATCGAGGCAGACGTGATCATCGTTAACACCTGCGCGTTTATTGAGAGCGCAAAGCAGGAGGCGATTGACAATATTTTAGACATTGCATGGCTCAAAAAGAACCGCAAGCTCAAGGCGATCATCGTAACGGGCTGTTTGGCAGAGCGCTATGGCGAGGAGATCTTCAAGGAGCTCCCTGAGGTAGATGCTGTGCTGGGTGTTGGAAGTATTCACAACATCGTTGAGGCGATCGAGGCGGTCACCGTAAAAAAGAAGAAGGGCTCCAAGCAAAAGTATTTTTCGCACGAGGATTGCAACACTGTGCGCCTTGGCGGCGAGCGCGTGCTTACCACGCCCGACTATGCGGCGTATCTCAAAATTGCCGAGGGCTGTGACAACCGTTGCGCGTACTGTGCCATTCCCGGTATTCGTGGCAAGTTCCGCTCACGTCCCATGGAGGAGCTGGTCGAGGAGGCAAAGCAGTTGGAGGCGCTTGGCGTACGTGAGCTGACCGTTGTGGCGCAGGACGTTACGCGCTACGGCTTGGATCTGTACGGCAAATATGCACTTGCCGAGCTGTTGCGCCGCATTACCGAGGCAACGAGCATTCCGTGGATCCGTTTGCTGTATTGCTACCCCGACAAGGTGACCGACGAATTGATCGCGGAAATGCGTGACAATCCGCGTATTCTCAAATACATCGATCTGCCCCTGCAGCACATCAGCGACCACATGCTCACGGCAATGAACCGCCATGGCGACAGCGCGACCGTGCGCGAGGTGGTGGCAAAGCTGCGTCGCGAAATTCCCGATATCGTCATTCGTACCACCTTTATCGTCGGCTTCCCCGGTGAAACAGAGGCGGATTTTGAAGAGCTGTGCGAGTTTGTCAAGGAGCAAAAATTCGACCACGCAGGTGTGTTTACCTACTCCCGTGAGGAGGATACCCCCGCATACGATTTCCCCGATCAGATCGACGAGCAGATCAAGCAGGATCGCATGGATATTCTCATGCGGATGCAAATGGAGATCAACGAGGATCTCAACAAAGAAAAGATCGGCAAGGTGGTTGACGTGCTGTGCGAGGATTTTGACCCCGTGGCAGAGGTTCACTTTGGAAGAAGCGCGGCAGACGCGCCCGAAATTGACGGTAAGGTCTATTTCCGCAGTGCGGAACGCATTGCGCCCGGTTCGCTGGTGCGCGTAAAGGTGCGCGACGTGGTAGATTATGACCTGTACGGCAATATCGTTACAAGATAAATGGGAGGAAAAATATGAAAATGAATTTACCCAATAAGCTCAGCGTTTTGCGCCTTTGCATGGTGCCCGTGTTTGTGGTGGTAATGATGATCTCCGATGCGCTGTGGGCAAATCTGGTGGGCTGTGCACTCTTTGGCTTGGCGGCATTTACCGATATGCTGGACGGAAAGATCGCGCGCAAATACAACCTTGTTACCGACTTTGGAAAGTTCCTTGATCCATTGGCAGATAAGTTTATGGTCATTGGTGCGCTCCTCGTTATTCTTTACAAGGCGATGGGTGACGGTGCCATCAGCGGCATTTTTACCACCGTGTTCTTCTGGACGGTGATGATCGTTATTTTCCGTGAGCTTGCGGTCACCTCCATTCGTTTGGTGGTTTCGGGCTCGTCCGGTATCGTTGTAGCTGCCAATATGCTGGGCAAGATCAAGACCTGCGTGCAGATCGCATGCGTGGTCGTATGCATTCTCGAGCGTGCCATTTACGCCGCTCTTGCAACGCCCCCCGCATTTGCTGCATACCTGCCGGTGTCGTTGCTTTTATCGGTGCTCATGCTCATCTTTACCCTTTGGTCGGGCATCAACTATATTGCTTCGTATTGGAAGTATATGGATCCTCAAAAATAAATACGATTTGGGCTGTTTTAAATGCATTCACATTTGAAACAGCCCAATCCGTTTTTATGGCGCATTCCATTGGCTATAGAAACTTGTTAAAACGCTTTTGATCATGGAATAATCGTTTGTTGAATTGGCAATACTATGCGCAGGAGCGATGCAAAAAAGGAGGATCAAGCGATGTGTTCCAATTCAAAAAAGACCTGCATGATCGTTGCGGGGAGTATTGGCGGAGCGGTGCTGTTGGGTGCTATGGCGTATGCGGTATGGAACTGTAAAAAGATGCGTACCATGCGCGCTATACACCGCACCAACGCCGTTGTACGCCGTGTTGGCAACGTGTTGTGCAAAATTGCCGCTACCGACGAGGCGTGCGGTTAACGGATACCACTCAAAAGAGTGCCCATAGTGCAAAGGGCTTACTCTCGTAAGTCATTACAAAAACACCACCAAAGATAACTTCTTTGGTGGTGTTGCTTTTTGTGCAACGAAAACCACCAGCACTGCTGGTGGTTCCAAAAAGCTTTAGCTTTGCACAGTTTCCGCCGCAGCGGTAGGCTCCCCTGTGTAAGGGGAGCTGTCAGCGAAGCTGACTGAGGGGTTGTACTTGTGCGAAA
>JAZQYE010000296.1:0-3826 GCA_045633385.1 Eubacteriales bacterium
CGGATACCGTTTGCCGAAGTGGTCGTATCTCTTCTTCATTCCTGCGTTTTTGCTTCTCGTCGGTATTTTCACAAACGACCTTCACAACCTGATGTTTGCCTTCCCGAAGGGCATTGAGTATTTCGATTCAAATTATACCTATGGCATCCTGTATTGGTGCTCGATGGCGTGGTACATTTCACTCACACTCGCATTCGTTATTATCTTGATCTACAAGTCAAGACTTCCCGGAGCAAAGAGCGTGCAGAAAATACCTCTCGTTGTTGCCATCGTTGCCGTTGCCTTTTGGATACTTTATACCGCGGGTCTGATAGACGGCGACCTCACCGTAATCGACTGCATCATTATCGGCACACTTCTTGAAACCGCTATACAAACAGGACTTATCCCCACGAACAAAGGACACAAGGAGCTGTTTGTCGAAACCACCGTTCCCGTTATTATCATTGACGAGGACTATCAGGCAAGATATACTTCGGGCGGTGCTTTGCCCGTATCCGAGGAAGTGATGAGAGCATCGGCAGATGCACCCGTAAGCCTTGGCGATACCGTGCTTTGCTCCGCGCCTATTACCGCAGGCAGAGTGGTATGGCAGAACGACGTAGCAGAGCTGAACCGTCAGCGTGAGGATCTTGACGGCGTTCGTCAACAGCTTTCCGAGGAAGGTGACCTGATACAAGCCGAGAACGAGATCAAGGAAAAGCAAGCAAAGGCGGACGAACAAAACCGTCTTTACGATAAAATCGCACGTGAGGTCAAGCCGCAATTGGATATGCTTGCAAGCCTGCTTGAAAGGTCAGAAAAAGGGGAGAACGTAAAAGAAAATCTTTCCCGCGTCGCTGTGATCGGCTCTTACGTCAAACGTCGCGGAAATCTTCTTTTGCTTGGGCGCGAGAACGAACGCGTTGCGCTGCGCGAACTTGAAAACGCCCTGCGCGAGTCTTGTGAAAATTTGCGCCTTCTCGATGCGGATATTGCTCTTACCGTTAGGGGCAAGGGCGACGTTTCGCTTGACGATGCGATCAAGGCTTACGATCTATACGAGCGCGTGGTGGAGGCTACCCTTGATCGCCTTACGGCAATGTTCGTCCGTCTTACCTTGCGGGATGATAAGATGTTTCTTTCCTTACAGCTTGGAGTGAGCGAGGGCGCGGAAAACGCACCTGCGAGCCTTGGCGCAGACGCTTCTCTTTCCATCGAGGTCGAGGAAAACGATATCTACGTGGACCTTTTGATCGGAGGTGACGGCAAATGATGAATTATTACAGCTTAAACATTCCGCTTCGTGCGCTTTTGATGACGCTTTTGTTCGTTTGCTCCAATGCCGCCATCGTTCTTTTGATCCGACTTGTTAGAAGAAAGAACTTCCTTCACGCAAAGCTCCTTTTGCTTACCACGGTAGGCATCAACACCTTTTTTTGCGTGATGTTTGCAACCGAGGCAAGAGTTGCAAAATTCTCCCACGATTTACCCGAGATCGTGAAAAAGGTGTGCGAAATGCCGATCGTGATCTGCATTTTGCTGCTCCTTTTGAGCCTTGGCTACGTTGTAGCCGTTTATTTCTCTGATCTGAAATTCAGAAGAACCAATCTCTCCCGTGCCTCGGTCAAGGAGAGCCTTGACAAGCTCCCGACAGGTCTTTGCTTCTACCGCGAAAACGGCAGAACGGTGCTCGTTAACAACGTAATGAACAGTCTGTGCTACAAGATCGTTGGCAGAGATCTGCAAAACGCAAAGCTCTTTTGGGAGATCCTTTCAAATGGTGACGTATTGCCCGAAATCGAGCGACTTTCTTCGGGGGAGCATCCCTCGTTCCGCCTTTTGGACGGCAGAGTTTGGACTTTCTCGCGCAAAGCTCTTGACGAGGTGATGCAGCTCGTTGCGGCAGACACCACCGATCTGTCCGACATCAATCAAGAGCTGAAGGTGCGCATCGCAGAGCTTTCTGCCATCAATGCGCGCTTGCGTGAGTATGGTGAGCAGGTGGACGAATTGACCAGATCAAAAGAGCGTATCGACATCAAGGCAGGCATTCACCGTGAGCTTGGTCAGGCGTTGCTCGTTACAAGAAGATATATCCTTGACGGAGCGGAGCATGCCGATGCACCCGTTTACATTTGGAAAAAGAACGTCGCAATGCTCATTCGTGAGGCTGACTTTGCCGACGAGGATATGCTGTTTTCCGAGTTTTTGGACTCTGCCCGCCTTTCCGGCGTGCAGGTGGAGCTTTTGGGTGAGCTTCCCGAGGACAAAAAGCAAAACGCACTTTGCATGATGGCGGCGGTAGAATGCCTTGTCAACGGTGTTCGCCACGCGGATGCAAACACGCTCTATATCACGGTAACACCAACCGAAAATGAAATATCCGTCACCTACGAAAATGACGGTGCTCTGCCTACGGGCGAGATCGTCGAGGGCGGCGGTCTTTCCTCTCTGCGTCACAGAGCCAACCGCCTTGGCGGCAGAATGGAAGTCAAAGTAACGCCAAGATTTTCGCTTGCGATTATTCTTCCCAAAATTTACGAAGAAGGAGGTTCCCCAAATGGCTCAATATAAGGTACTTATTGTGGACGACGACCCTTTTGCCCGTCAGCTTCTTGAAATGTTTATTACAAAAAGCGAAAATTACGAGTTTTGCGGTGCGCTCGTTTCGGCGGCGCTTGCAGAAGCCTCGGTTGCCAAGCGCCGGGTCGATCTCATTCTGATGGACGTTTGCACAGCGATGAACGCCAACGGCATCGATGCCGCCGAGAGCATCAAAAAAAACTACCCCGATATCAAGATCGTTGTGATCACAAGCCAACCCGAATACTCCTATATTGCAAGAGCAAGAGCCGTAGGAGTAGATAGCTTTTGGTACAAAACGGTGATACAGGACGAGTTTATCACCCTGCTTGACCGAACCATGGCAGGGGAGCGCATCTTTCCCGATACCACCCCTACGCTGAACATCGGCTCGGCTTCTTCGGTAGAGTTTACCGAGCGAGAGCTGGAGGTATTGCGCCTTGTGGTCGAGGGTGATCGGGATCAGGAGATTGCCGAAAAACTCGGCATTACTTTGCGCACGGTCAAAATGCACGTGCAGAATATGATGGACAAAACGGGACTTCACAGCCGTACGGCGCTTGCGGTGCGCGTGCGTGATGCAGGCTTTGTCATCGTTGAGCCAAAGGACGAGGAGTTATAAAAACTCCTCGTTTTTTTGTGTCGGCAGAAGCTGTTTTGTCAAATTCAAAACCGTCCGTTGGAGAATCGCTCTGACGACGGTATTTTTTATAATATGAAGCGGAAGAAATTTGGTTTTTTTGAAAAAAGTTGCCCGTACCTGTACGAAAGGACGTAGCGAAAAAAATTGATTTGTGATACACTGTTGATGTAAACTGCCACGGGTGTACCAAAAACGCTTACTTTCCCTTGGTATTTGCAAATACGTCGCAAAGGAGGTTTGATATGAATGCGCGATATTGTAATTAGCATTCGGAATGACTTTGTCGCTGAGGCTGTTATTCGAAGTCTTGAAAAAGAAGGCGATTTTCAGCCGTTCAAGCTTCTGTTCTCTCGTGATGACGAGGTGATCAGAGAATGCGAAGCAATGCAGCCGGAGATTTTGCTCTCCGAGGTTGCCTTTGGCAAAGCCACGGACATAAAGGTTCGCCTTGCCGAAGCAAAAGCGGTCAGAGCAAATACGCCAAACTGCAAGATCGTGTTCCTATGCGATGAGAACACCGCTCCCGATCTCGCACGTGAGGTCATGCAAGCGAAGAAGGACGGTCTTATCGACAACTTCTTCTATTCGTCGGTCGGCTCGCGCTATCTCGTGGCTGCT
>JAZQYE010000297.1:0-2893 GCA_045633385.1 Eubacteriales bacterium
CAAAGCATGCCGCACGGATTGCAGAGCTGCAAAACAATGTGGAGGATTTGCAAAAGGAGCAGGAAAAGCTGACGCTGGAGCAAACGCATCTGAGTGCCAAGTCCAGCGAATTGGAGGCACAGATCGCGCAGGCTCTCAACGATATCCGCGCTTTGGAAAACGAAGCGGTTGACGTTAAGGTTCGCGTGTCGGTTTTGGAGAATGCCAAAAATTCGGATACCGATAAAAACAGCTCGGCTCTTACCGAATTGGAAGGCTACCGCAAGGTATCTGCCGATTTGAAGGAGCAATGTGCCGTCAAAGAGAGAGCGGTTACCTCTTACGATGCCGAAATTGCGGGCATCGACGGTGAGATCTCCAAGGCAGAGCAAAAGCTTGAGGAGGCATCTGCATCACTCAAAAACGCAACGGCAAGGCTCAATAACGATACCTTCCGTCGCGATTCCGTTGCACAGCGTATCTCTACCTTCAAATCGATGGAGGAACAGTTCGAGGGATATTCCAACGCGGTGCGTTACGTGATGAAGCAATACGGCGAGGGCAAGATCACCGATGCACACGGTGCTCCGTGCGGTACGATCTACGGTCCTCTTTCCAAGGTCATTTCGGTGGAGGATCGCTACCTGACCGCTATCGAGATTGCACTTGGTGCAAATTTGCAAAATATTGTCGTGGAGGACGAGGCAACCGCCAAGGCCGCAATGTATGCGCTCAAGCGTGGAGAAGCGGGCAGAGCAACCTTTTTCCCGCTGACATCCATGAAGCACTCGGGTACCTCCAAGGAGATCATCGACGCCGCAGGCTTTGAGGGCTATATCGGTGTGGCAAGTGATCTGGTCAAGGCAGATGCAAAATTCTGCGACGTGCTTTCTTCCTTGTTAGGAAGAACCGTGGTGTTTGATCATATCGATCACGCAACCGTTATGGCAAAGGCATTGCATTACCGCGTTCGCGTCGTTACGCTGGACGGTCAGCAAATCAATGCAGGCGGTTCGTTTACGGGTGGTTCCGTGCGTACGGGCAACGGCATTCTCTCTCGCGCAGGTGAAATCAAGCGTCTTGAGGCAGAGCTTGCCGAAAAGAATGCGGCACTCAAAAAGCTGACCGCTGACACCGAGCGACTGCAGGAAGAGGTGCAAACGCTGGAGGATGAAAAATTCTCCCTGGAGGATCGCCGCGAGCTGATTGGCGTTTTGCGCAATACCGAAAACGGACAGCTGGATCAGCTGCGTGCAAAGCTGGATGCCAATAACACCTTGCTCAACAAGCTTGCTGCCGATATGCAGGAGTATGAGAATGCAAAGGTCAAATACGAGGAAGAGATCGAGGCACTTACCGCAGAGGAGAAGAATTTGCGCCACCGCATGAGCGAGATGAGCGACTTTCGTTCCGAAAAGGATGCTGAGCGCGGAGAGATCATTTTGCGCTTGGATGAAATTGCAAAGGGCTTGACCGATTTGTATATCCGCGTCAGCGAAACGCAAAAGGACATCGAAACCGCCGCAATGCTCAAAAACGCATCCGAGGAGCGTGTAGAAAGCCTCAATCGCGAAATGATCACGCTGGCAGGGCGCATCAATACGCAAACCGAGCAGATCCGCTTGACCAACGAGTCGATGGAGGCAAACCGTGCCGTATACGATTCGGCAACCAAGCTGTTGGAGCGTTTGAACGAAAAGAGAAGTGCGGTCGAATCGAGCAATTTTGAGTTTGAGCGCAAGCTCAACGAGATCAACGCCAAGCTGCGTGACCGCATGAACCAAAAGGAATTGATCTTCCGCGAGCATACCAAGTGCGAGAATAAGCTTGCCAACCTGCGCGATACGCAGGATAAGCTTGCCACCAAGCTTTGGGATGATTACGAAATGACGAGAAACGACGCCGTGGCGTTGGGGTATCCGCCCGTCACGCGCGAAAACCGCACCGAAATGATCTCCCTGCAAACCGATTGCCGCAATAAGCTGCGCGTTATCGGTCACGTAGATCTTGACGCGGTCAATAAATACGAGGAGGTCAAGGTTCGTTACGACTACATGAACGCGCAAATCTCCGACCTCGAAAAGGCAAGAAAGGAGCTCAACGGCATCATCAGCCAGCTTGAGGTTGAAATGAAGGCGTCGTTTATCGAGTCCTTTAATAAGATCAACGAGAACTTTGGTAAGGTATTTGCCGAGTTGTTTGGCGGTGGCTCTGCCGAGCTGTCGCTCTCCGATCCCGATAACGTGCTGGAAAGCGGTATCGAGATCAAGGCGGCACCTCCCGGTAAGATCATCAAGAGCCTGATGCAGCTTTCGGGCGGTGAGCAGGCGTTCATCGGCGTTGCGCTCTTCTTTGCAACCATTCAGGTCAACCCCACGCCGTTCTGTATTCTGGACGAGATCGAGGCGGCACTGGACGAGGTTAACGTCGAGCGTTTGGCACAGTACATCAAGCGTTATTCGCACGGCACGCAGTTCATCATGATCACGCACCGTCGCGGAACTATGGCGGCGGCAGACAGACTGTACGGTGTTACCATGCCCGAGCACGGTATCTCCAAGGTGCTGATGTTGGATGTAAACGATATTTCCAAGAAGGAAGGAGAAGATTGGAATGGGATTTTTGGATAAGCTGTTCGGTAAAAAGAATCGCGAAAAAGAGGTTCAAACCGAAGAGGAACTCCGTAAAATAGAAGAAGCACAAGCCGAGGCAGAAGCGAAGGCACAAGCCGAGGCAGAAGCGAAGGCAAAAGCTGAGGCAGAAGCAAAGGCAGAAGCCGAGGCAGAAGCAAAGGCAAAAGCTGAGGCAGAAGCAAAAGCACAAGCCGAAGCAGAAGCCAAGGTAAAAGCCGAAGCAGAAGCCAAGGCAGAAGCCGAAGCAGAAGCGAAAGCATAAGCCGAGGCAGAAGCAAAGG
>JAZQYE010000298.1:0-20494 GCA_045633385.1 Eubacteriales bacterium
CTTAAGTGGCCATAACTCATCCAATATAAAGCTTTCAACTCCTATACATGCAAGAACAAAAACAGGAATTAATTTAGGGATAAACCGCTTTGTTTTTAAACACAAAAATAATTGTGCAAAAAAGAAAGACAACAACGCAAACGTAACAACCAAAACAGGCCATATTCCACTAAAATTTAATAGCATTATCTTAAAAATTACAAACATACAAATACCTCCTATGCAGCATCCAAAATTTTTTGTAATGTATTTACTGAATTAACACCGGTTTCAAGTTCAATCAAAGTAACAATTTGATTCAATACGTTAGAGTTTGATACCAACTCAACGTGTTCTACATTTGCAAATGAAAACACGGTGCTATCCTCGTCCGAATTAAAATACGTTGCACTGCCAAACAAAGGATCTACCATTTGCTTGTATTTCAACGTTATTTCCTTTCTGTTTGGATGTTTTGCGCAATGCTTTGCTCAAACTTCCGCACAGACGGAGATCGCGTGTACCCGTCTATGCGGGTACGAAAGGCCAGACGAGCCTCCGTTTTGTAATGGCAACGTGGATATTCAATTGTCTTGTTTTCATGGCTCGTTCCTCCTGTTTTGATAAATACAGCGCTTGGCACCACAAGGGGCACCTTTGCACTTTTATCATAGCACATTTTGCTTTCTCTGTCAACCCATTTTAAAAAGCTTTTTCAATTTCGTAGAATTGCACAAAATTTCACTCGTATTTTGTGCAAAACAACGAAAGCATTCTTCTTTTCAAAATTGGTGAGTTGCAGTGCTTTTGCGCTACATCATACGCGCTTTTTCAATCCTTTTTTTCGGAGCGTCATTAAAACATAAAATTATCAAGCTTTTTGTAATTTCTATTGTAAAAAGGAGCCTGATGTGCTATAATACAAGTATATCGAGGAGGTGTTGAAAAATGCTGACAAAAGACTTATTGCGCGAAATGCAAACGCCACCCAAGGGTAAATTTTTGCCGCGCTATTGGAAATCGATCGGTTACCGTCAATCGTCCAAACAAACACCCTATGCGGTAATTGCCGACGGAATTGAAGCGCTTTTTACCTTGCCTGCGGCGTGGATCTATCAAAACGATTTGATCGTGGGTAGTATGCGACCTGTTTTTTATGAGCTGAACGCCGAAGAAGAAGCCGCTGTGCGCGACCTTTGCGCTCCCTACCTTGAGCGCGGATTTTTGGAAAACAGCGACCACTACACCCCCAACTACGAGCACGTGCTACAGGTTGGCATTGGCGGTTTGCTGTGCGAGATAGACGAATCGCTCGCCAACCATGCCGACGGCATTGATGAACAGGATTATCTTTTGGCAATGCGTACAACGCTCCTGGCTTTTCAAGCAAAACTCCGTGCTTATGCGACTCTGGCGCATGATCTGATCGGAACGCATGGCTACGACGATGCACGTCTTGCACAAATTGCGCAAAATTGCACCGCTGTGATCTCCGCTCCCCCCAACAGCTTTGCCCAAGGCTTGCAGTTGGTTTGGATGCTGCACTCCTCTTTTGTTTGCGAGGGCAGATACGCCATGGCGCTTGGAAGAATGGATCAGTACCTCTATTCCCTTTATCAAGCCGACGTGCAAAACGGTGCTTTGACACACGCCGACGCGGTGGAGCTATTGGAAAATACCTTTGCCAAAATATGTGAGCGTCGGTTTTACTTAAACGGCGATGACGTGGTCAACATTTGCATTGGCGGCGTAGACACCGACTGCAGGTGCGCCGTTAACGATTTGACCTACTGCATTTTGGAAGCAGTGCACAACCTCAATTTCCCGGGTCCCAATCTCTCGGCACGCGTTACTTCCGATTGCCCCGACCGCTTTTTGGATGAATGCCTCAAGGTGATCGGTACGGGTCTTGGTTACCCTGCCTTGATGAACGACGAGGTCAACATGGCGGCTTTGCGCCGCTACGGCTATGATGAGGCCGACGTGCGCAATTACAGCATGGTTGGCTGTATCGAAAACTTTATTACGGGCAAGCAACCGCCGTGGAGCGACGGTCGCTTTGACACGCCACGCTTTTTGGAATACGTACTGCTTGACGGCAATGGCTTTGACACCGCCCGTCACGGCATCAAGACCGTTCCCCTGTGCGAGATCACCTCAATGGAGATCTTTATGCAACAATTGGAGCTCCAATTAAAGAACGGCGTTAAGGAATACGTCGATCTCTTTTACCGCAGAAACATTGTCAAAGAACCCAAACAGAGCGCCACTCCCTTTTTATCCTGCTTTTGCTATGATTGCATTGAGCGCGGCAAGGATATCAACATGGGCGGTACGCGCTACCCCTCGGTACACGGTGCGGCTCTGATGGGCGTTGGCACGATGAGCGACTCCTTGGCGGCAATTGAAAAGGTGGTTTTTGTAGATCACGATGCAACTCTTGAGGAGATCGCAACCGCCATGCGCGCCAATTTTGAGGGCTTTGAGCCTTTGCGCCAAAAGCTAATTGCCGCCCCCAAGTACGGAAACAACGATGAATTTGTCGATCGCTACGCCGTGTGGTTTACGTCTTTCCTTGCCGATCAATTTGATGCTTACCGCACACCCGACGGCGGCGGTATTTACATTGCCATGGCGGCAAACACCAACAACATCCACGCAGGAAAGATCATTGGTGCAACCCCCGACGGTCGCCTTGCAACCGAGCCGCTTTCGGATGCCGCTTCCCCCTCCTACGGTAAGGATCTCAAGGGTGCGACCTCTACTTTGTTGAGCGTTTCCAAGCCCGATTACACGCGTTGCGCCTGCGGAACGGTCATCAATCAAAAATACGATCCCTCCATGTTCAACGACAGCAACCGCCCCAAGCTTTTGGCTCTCATTCGTGCTTATTTTATGCGCGGCGGTCAGGAGATACAGATCAACGCGACCTCCCGTCAAACGCTGATCGACGCAATGGAGCACCCCGAAAATTATCAATCCCTTGTGGTGCGCGTATCCGGCTTTTCGGCTCTTTATACCAAGCTCGAAAAGGACGTACAACGCGATATTCTGCAAAGAACCCAACATCAATAAATTCGATACAAAGCAAAAGGAGATAACCATGAAAGCAAAAGCAGCCGTATTTATGGGCGCAGAAAAGCCCTTTGAGGTACGCGAATTCGAAATTACCAAAACGCCCTCCGGCTATGGTCGCAGTAAGCTGATTGCAAGCGGTGTTTGCGGCACAGACGTACATTTTTATAAAGGAAAGCTGGCGATCGATCCCCCCACGGTGATCGGACACGAGTTTGTTGGTCGCTTGGAGGACTGCGACGAGGCTGAAGCTGCGGCATACGGATTGAAGGTTGGCGATAACGTCATTGCCGACATTGCCGTCCCCTGCGGAGAGTGCCTCTTGTGCCAAAGCGGCGATGATGCCAACTGCGTCAATATGCAGGTGACAAACGGTGGCAGTATTGATACCGCCCCCTACCTTTACGGCGGATTTGTCGAGGTCAACTACACGCCCTTGAGCAATCTGATCAAAATTCCCGACGGCGTAGATCCCACCGTTGCCGCCGTATGCGCTTGCCCCGGCCCCACGACCATTCACGCTATTCGCCTTGCCGAGCGCGCAGGCGTAACGATTGGTAAGGATACCGTTGCCGTAGTGCAAGGCTTGGGCCCCGTTGGTTGCTTTGCCGCCTTGTACCTCAAGGCGCTTGGCATAAAGAAGCTGTATGCCGTGGTAGCGGGACGCAACGCAAAAATCGAACAGCTTGCCTCCTCTCTTGGCATAGATGAGGTGCTCAATCTCTCCCGCGAGGGTGCGGAGACCGTAACTAAAAAGCTGCAAGCAGAAAACGGCGGTCTTGGCGTTGACCTCTGCTTTGAAGCATCCGGTGCTCCCTCTGCTGTCTCTCAAGGCATTGAAATTCTCCGCAACCGCGGCGTATATCTCATTCCCGGTCAATACAGCGAAAGCGGCAGTATTGAGATCCATCCGCAGGTCATCACCTTTAAGGCGTTGCATATCATCGGCTCGTCGCAATATTCCATCTGCGACGTCAAGGATTATCTTGCATTCCTCAAGGAGCATACGGAAACGCACGATGCCATTCTTTCGCTTGCCTCCAAGTACCCTGTCAGCGAGGTCAACCGCGCGTTTGAGGACGCTTGCGCACGCAAGAACGTCAAAACCGTGTTGATCTAAACGAATCGCATATACAAAACAAGCGACCTACGCATGGTAGGTCGCTTGTTTTATGATCAATATTCAGCTTTTTCGGGGGTGTCACCCTTGTGAAAAATTCCTTTGAATACGCTTTTTGCGTTAAAGCCGATGAGCTGAGAGAGCATTTTTTGAATACTTTCGTGCACCTTGGGGTCAAGCTGCTTGGTGTGCGAAAACCACTTTTTGCGCGCCGCGACCAGCTCGGTCAAGGTTTGTGCACCATCTACCGAAAAGATCTGATACACCGCCTCAGCAAACTCCTCGCGTTGCTCGGGGGTCATTTCCTTGATCCATCGGTTTACGGTACGGTCAATGCGGCGACTGTCGGGCGTGACCTCCTTTAAGTGAACGAAGGAGTTACCCAAGATCTCCCACGAAAGTCCGTTGTGCTGTAAAAAGCCCGTTTTTTGGCGGCTTTTGACAACGGTGTAATTTTCGTCGTGCTCCAAAAGCATACCAACGATGGAGGATTGCGGAACCAAGCTGTGAATGCGCGGTCTCATTTCGAGATACACGGGGTCATTCAAAATATTCGTTCCAAATCCGGGGCCGTCGTTGCTGTATATTTTTACAATGCGCTCGCGAACATGTGGTTCGGAATGCACGGCGGCATAAACCGCAAGGTTTCCGCCCTTGCTGTGCCCCGCTGTGATCAGCTTGCCGTCGTGTGTATTGGCAATGCGCGTCAGATATTGCACCGCCATTGCCTGCGCGGGAATTTCGGGCATGAAGCACATGTTCATGTCCTCCTTCCACCCCACGAGCGTATCATCCGTTCCGCGAAAGGTGACTACGGCAGTTCCCTCCCCCAACAAAAAGGTAATGGCAGAAAACTGCGTTTCCGCCTCGCGGTCAATGACGTTAACAAAATCGCGCATCTCCACGTTTTTGTATCGGCGCGTCTCCTTCAGCGCGCGCATCATACGCACGATATCCTTGGGGATCAGCACCCCCATCTCGGTCTTTTTGGGATCGGGATTGCGTGCAAAGAAAGAATTTGCCGCCGCTTGAATGGGAACGCTCCCCTCGGTATGGGTCGCGGGAACGATGCCCTCCATGTTCAGATAAGAAAGCTCCGAGAGGATCAGACTGTCCACCTCGTTAAAGGGCGCTTCCCAAAAAGCCAGATCGCCGCGCCATGTGATATAATCATATACGGTTCCCAATTTGGAAAGCTCCTTTCTCGGTTTGATCAAAAACCGTGGTACAAGCGTTTGGTTTCGTAAGAGGGCTCACAAGTCAGGTTGATGCCCAGCTTTTTGAGCGTATGCACATCGCTGTCGGACAAAATGACCGAGGAATGCATTTCGCTGTTGCGCAGATTGCAGAGCTGTGCCGTTGCCTGTGCCGCAATGGGATCGTGCACCGCGCAGATAGAGAGCGCGATCAATAGCTCGTCCGGATGCAATCTCGGATTTTTACTGCCCAAAAGTCCAACCTTTAAATTGGTAATAGGCTCCAAGATCTCGGGGGAGATCAGATCAATGCGATCGTCAATTCCCGCCATGGTCTTCAGCGCGTTGAGCAGAACCGCCGACGCCGCGCCAAGCAAGCGAGAGGTCTTGCCGGTAATGATCCTGCCGTCGGGGAGTTCTAATGCGGTTGCAGGCTTGCCCGTGATCGTTGCCTTCTCCTTTGCCGCCTCGGCAACCTTGCGAAAATCTTCATCAACGCCTGCCGTTTGCATGATCAATTTGAGCTTGTCGATCTCGTATTCGCTACCGTTGCCCTTGCGTTGGTTGGAGAGTGCCGAATAGTATCTGCGAACGATCTCATTTTTTGCCGCATCGCATACCGCATCGTTATCCACAATGCAGTTGCCTGCCATATTGACGCCCATATCGGTGGGTGATTTGTAAGGGGATCTGCCGCTGATGCGACGGAACATTGCATCTACAACGGGAAAGATCTCTACGTCGCGGTTATAGTTGACAGTGGTTTGACCATACGCCTCCAAATGGAAGGGGTCTATCATGTTCATATCATTCAGGTCGGCTGTTGCCGCCTCGTATGCCACGTTGACAGGATGCTTGAGCGGAAGATTCCAAATAGGAAACGTCTCAAACTTTGCATATCCCGATTGAATACCGCGCTTGTGGTCATGATAAAGCTGGCTTAAGCAAACCGCCATTTTTCCGCTTCCCGGTCCGGGGGCGGTTACAACGACCAAGGAGCGTGTGGTTTGAATGTAATCGTTTTTGCCATAGCCCTCGTCGCTGACGATGGTATCGATTGCCGCAGGATAACCTGCAATAGAATAATGGCGATATACGCAAACGCCAAGAGATTCGAGTCTGGTTTGGAACTTGATCGCCGCGGGCTGATCCTGCCAACGGGTGAGCACCACGCTGCCTACCAACAAGCCAAGACTGCGGAACGCATCGATCAAGCGCAACACGTCAAGATCGTAGGTGATACCCAGGTCGCCGCGCACCTTGTTTTTTTCGATGTCGTTTGCATTGATGACGATAACGATCTCTGCCTCATCCTTAAGCTGGGTCAGCATACGCACCTTACTGTCAGGAGCAAAGCCCGGAAGCACGCGTGCGGCATGGTAATCGTCAAACAGCTTACCTCCGAACTCCAGGTAGAGCTTTCCTCCAAACTGATCGATACGCTGGCGGATATGCGCCGACTGTGTCTCTATGTATTTTTCGTTATCAAAGCCGATCTTATACATGACTGCTCTCCTTTTCGTTGTCTTTTTGGCAATGCAAACGGTAGCATCCATCGCCTTCCACCGCCAATTCACACGCATAAAATGCGCGCATCGCACGGATCAGATAATCAATATCCTTTGCTCCTGCCGTTTCGTATGCGGAATGCATGGCAAGCTGTGCCATGCCGATATCCAACGTCAAAAGCGGGACCTGCGTATTGGAGATGCTACCCAAGGTGGAACCGCCTGCCATATCACTGCGATTGGCAAAGGTTTGCGTGGGTACACCTGCACGGTGGCAGATCTCACCAAAAATTGCCGATGAAACACCGTCGGTGGTATATTTTTGCGATGCATTATACTTGATGACCACGCCACCGTTGAGATTGGGGGCGTTTTGTGCATCGCTCATTTCGGGATGATTGGGATGCTTGGCGTGTGCATTATCGGCAGAGACCATCATAGAGGATGCCAACATACGGCAACGATCGGCATTGATCGACTGACAGATGCGATCGATCACGTCCGAGAGGAATACCGAGCCTGCGCCTTGCTTGGTCTCGCTACCCGTTTCCTCATTATCAGCCGCAAAGAATACGTTTACGGAGCTGACGGGCGCGCTTTGCAAAAAGCCTTGCAACGTGCCGTATGCACACATGAGATTATCGATACGCGGTGCCGCGAAAAACGCATCGTCGCTACCGAGCACCGTTCCCTTCATGTGGTTGCAAACGAACAAGTCGTAGCCAACGATCTCCTCCTCGGTGCAGGAAAGCTCCTTTGCCAAAAGTTGCGCGACGGTTGCGTTACGATCCTGCGAGAAAAGCGGTTGCAGATCAACGGCAGGATTGTAGGCATAGCCGGAGTTGATACTGCGATTGAAGTGAATGGCTACGTTGGGAATGATGAGCAGATCGCGGTCGATATACACCAAACCGGACGAAACTCTGCCGCCCTGCGAGGTAACGACGCGACCTGCCAGCGCAAGCGGACGATCGAGCCACGTGGAAAGAATGGTACCGCCATATACCTCTGTATTGAGTCGGTTATATTGATCAAACGCGGGAGAAATACAATTCTCCTTGACCTTGAACATGGGAGAATCGGTATGGCTTGCGCTGATCAAAAAACGTTCGGGGGCTTGATCGGGCAAACGAAAAGCAATGATCGAGGATTGATTGCGCGTCAGGTAATACCCTTTTCCCACTTGCAGATCCCACTTTTCATGCTCGCAAAGCTTTACAAAGCCTTGCTCCTCCAGCATACGTGCACACTCCGCCACCGCATGAAACGCCGTGGGAGCAACGTCGATAAATTGCAACAGATCCTTGAGCGCGTTTGACATATCTTCCCTCCTTCAAGCAAAAAAGCCGAACAAAATAAACATAGAATTATTATACCATATTTCTTGCCTAAATGCAATACCTTACAGAAAAAAAGAACGCAAAAAACGCCGTGACGCGGTACAGTTGCATCACGGCGTTTTTGCCTGAACAGGTACATTTAATTTGACATTTTATAATTGCATTGTTCTGCATACGTTTCCATTTTGTAGTCCATCCAAGTCAAGCGATTGGAGCATACCTGATACAAATGGTCGCACAAGTCGGAATAGTTGTTTACCTTACTGCTCTCGTAGTAATAGACCGTGATTGCGGTATGGGTCATTTGAGAGGAAAGCTCGTTTTCCTCCTTATAATCCTTCGCCCAGCCGGGAACCTTTTCCAAGATCTCTTTTACGCCCTGACGGTAATACAGATCCACAACGGTGGTCAAAAAGGATTGGTACTGGAGCATTGGCTTGGAGATACCGTTTTTACTGCGGTCGCATTGATAAGGATCCCACCAAACAGGGTCCGGGCGGTGAGAACCGCCAAACGACCAGTCAAAATCCCACGGGGAGCAGGCGTACAGCTTTCCGTCCTCGCTGTTGTAGTAGAAGTAAAGACTGCCGTGGTATGCGTCGCTGTTCATGGAATAGAGCTGTAGGATCAGCATTTTCGCCCACGAATCCAAGTCGAAGTATTTTAAAAACTCCTCCTCGTTTCCGCTGTAAAGTGCATTCATAGCGGTGGTCAGGATCTGCTTGCCCTTTTCCACGTGCGTGGGATCGTCGTCGTTGTGAATGCGGAAGCGGCATTGGGAATCATAATCGGGAAAAGCAATACCCACGTTACCGTTTTGGTTGTAGTATTGGTCAACCTCAAACAAAAACTCGGTCTTTTCGTCTATCTCTACACGGTTGGGGGCAACCTCCACCTTTTCGGTCAAGAGATACATTCCCATGTACGTGCCGTTGAGGAAGAAATCGACCTGACGGTGCGCTACGGTATATTCCAAGCCGAGTGCCACGCCAAGATCCAGCGCAAGCTGTGTGCGCGCCCCCGTTGCATCACGGTAGTTTGCCAGCAATGCGTAGGTGGTGCCGCGCCCCATGCCGAGCAGATCGATATCGTTTTCACTGCGAATTTGATACGGCTTTTTGGACATTTGCCACGTGGTGTTTCCTCTGCCGCGCATATCCATCGAGCACGCCTTTTTGGAATTGGTGTCCTCGGAGACGTATCTGGTCGCCCAGCCGTTTTCGAGTGCCATTTCATCGGTTACGGTAGCAACCATATCACCGTAGGTATAGGTGTTATGCGTACTGTCGCCGTTCATTGCCGCAATGGTGCCGTGTTTTTCGTCGATCTGCACCATAATGGAGGGCAGATTGGATTGCATGGGCTTGATCTCATAAGAATTATTGTTGCCTACCACACGCTCGTTGTCGGAGATCTCCTTGTCGGAAAAATCAACCGTATAAGGGCCTGTTACCGTTCCGTCGTTGTGGGTAACGCTGAAGGTCACCGCCGAAAGATCGACGCGGCAAGGCAAATGCAGGTAAAACAGCTTGGTATTGGTATCCTTTTTGGCGTTGATATCAAAATCCAAGCCCTTGGTATATTGCGCAAGCACCTTAATGCTCTTGCATCCGCGCGGCGAACCGTTTACGGTCTCCTGCGTGGTTGCGTATAGCGTTTTGGCAGGATTTTCGGGTGCGGGTTCTTTTTCGGGGTCTGGTGTCAGCGTGGGGCTTTCCTGCGGAAGTGTGCCCTGCTCTCCCGTTTGAACGGTTGTCTCGGTCGTATCGGTCGTTTGCTCAGTGTTTTCCTCATTCCCATTGCACGCAAGCAACATGGGCATCAGCATACAAAGCATAAACAGCCATGCCATGGCGCGCGCAAACAACGTCTGTTTTGTCTTTTTTTTCATAAGACTTCTCCTTGGGTTTTCGAAGATTTTCGGAAACCCAAGGCTTCCTTGGTTTATTATACCATATTTTAAAAGCAATTGCAAGAGCCAAAATCAAAAAAACTCCTCCCTTCCGCATCGGGAAAGGAGGAGTGATTTGATCATGGTTTGGAACGATCTTACTTTTCGTTCTTTTCCTTGCCGAGCTTGCTCTTTTCGAGCTTGTTCAAAACGGCATTGGTAACGATACCAACGATCAAAGCGGTTGCAATACCGGTGATCTTAATGGTCTTTGCAACTGCACCGTTTGCTGCGAGCTCATAAGGAATTTGAATGGTCAAACCGCCGATACCGCAAATAAGAATTGCTGCAACAACAAACAAATTCTTATTTTCGTTCAGGTCGAGCTCCTTGAACATCTTCAAACCGGAAACTGCGATAAAGCCGTACAGCGTCAAGCAAACGCCGCCCATTACGCAGGAAGGAATGGTTTGCAGAAGTACCATAACAGGGCTGATAAAGGAAAGGCCCATGCACATGATAGCAGTGGTGGTAATGGTAACAACAGAAGCGTTTCTGGTAATTGCAACGCATCCGACAGACTCACCGTAGGTGGTGTTGGGGCAGATACCAAAGAGAGTACCCATGATAGAACCTACACCGTCACCCAACAGGGTGCGCTTAAGACCGGGCTCCTCGATCAGATCCTTGTCAATGATGTAAGAAAGGTTCTTATGGTCGGCAATGTGCTCTGCAAATACGACCAAAGCAACGGGAAGGAATGCGATAACAACCTCTGCGATAGAGCCTGCATCAAGAGCAACTGCGCCCTTGACCTCGGGTGCAAACTCACCGGTAGCCAGCTCCTTGATCGCCTCGATGATAGCAAAATCGGGGTAGCTGAAGATTGCGCTGATGCCGCGGAAGTTGCCGTTTGCATCTACGAAGTTATTAACGATTGGATCCCAATTTACGATCTTGAGATAATCGATGTCTGCTGCGTTACCGATCACGGTGAACACGGAAGCTGCTGCATAGCCTGCCGCGATACCGAGAATGAACGGGATGAGGCGAAGCATGGTGTAACGCTTTTGGGTGGAGCAGATGATGATGGTAAAGAACGCGATCAAGCCGCACAAAAGAGCAACCAGATTGTAGCTGCCGTACAAAACGGAGCTGTTTGCCTTAACGATATCGCCCATAGCGTTAACAGCCAGAGAAAGACCGATCAAGGTAACCGTAGGACCAATGATAACGGGAGGCATCAGCTTTGCAACCCAGTTGGTACCAACAAAGTGAATGATGATTGCAATGACAACGTAAACGAGACCTGCAACGATAGAACCGAGCACGATACCGCAGTAACCGTATGCCAATGCTACGCCCAAGGAATTCAGGAATGCGAAGGAGCTACCAAGGAATACGGGGCTCTTAAAACGAGTGAAGAGCTGGTAGATGATGGTACCTACACCTGCGCCGAAAATTGCGGCGGGGATTTGTGTGGGAAGACCGATGATTGTGGGGACTGCGATGGTTGCCGCAAGAATTGCGAGTACTTGCTGCAATGCGAAGATGAGCATGTTGCCAAACTTCGGCTTGTCGTGGATGTCGTAAACTAAGTTCTTTGCCATGGGAAACCCTCCATAAATATTTTTTGGGGGACGCACGCTTCCGCCATTACGCCCTCGTTCCCCATTATATCACAATAAAAATGAAAAGTCAACATCTTTTGCGCAAAAGGTGTTGACTTTTTGAATGATTTTAAAATGTTTTTTGAAGAGTTGATATAGTGGGTATTCTTTTTAAAACTCTATATCGTCAATGGAAAATGCCGTTTGGGGAGCCTGCTTTGGTGCATCGGGCTCCGTTTCGGCCTCGGTGTTCTCTTCACCGTCCACATCGGTCTTGAGAGTGACGGCACTGCCGATCACGTTTTCAAACGAAGCATTGGGGTTCTGCATGAGAATATTGAGCACCGTCATATAGTCGCGCAGCATTTCGCGCGGTGTGATCAGACTGTCTGCCCCTGCACGATCCAGACAGATCTGCAAGAACTGTACCATTTGCGCCTCGGTGATACGCGGCTCCGGCCCATAGTTTTGCGCGTAGAGCTTGGTTACGCGGCTGATCAATGCAAAGAGCTCGTCGTTGGAAAGGCGGCGCAAACGAATGACGGGGCCGATGAGGTTTTTAAAGCCCTCCAAAGCAAAGCGGCTGTCGCACAGGCGACTACGCAAAGCCTCGTAGCTGAACAGACCTCGGCGCGGATCCTCCAAAAACTGCGGTGTTCCACCAAGCACAAGCGCAAGTCCCGGTGCTCTGCCCTGCAGGGTGTCGTTGAACATAGAAAGGATCTTTTCGTAGTTGTTCTCACGGCTGACACGGTGCGAGATTTTGTAAAGATTGACGCATTCGTCGATAAAGACCACCAAGCCGCGGTAGCCAATCAGGTGTGAAAGAGATGCCCAAAGCTTTAAAAAGTCGTACCAGTTATCATCATCAATGATGACCGACACCGAAAAGCCGAGATCGTGACGCGCCTCGGTCTTGGTAGAGTATTCGCCGCGCAACCAGCGCAGACACGCACTGCGGCGATCGTCCTCGCCCTCGGTGTAAGCACGGTAATAAGCGGTGACCACACGGGCAAAATCAAAGCCGCCCACCAAAAATTCGACCTCGCGCAAGGTATCCATCACACGGCGGCTCATGGCATCGGTAAAGCGTGCGTCCTCGGGGGCGATCCCCTCCGATGCGACCGCGTTTTGTAGCTCTGCGATCCATCTTGCAAGAATTTTGGGGAGTGCGCCTCCATCAGGAGATGCCTTGGACGCCAGATTTTTCATCAGCTCCCGATAGGTCGCAACACCGCTTCCACCCGTACCGTAAAGACGGCGCTCGGGGGAAAGATCCGCATCAGCGGTGAGAAAATCGCGCTCCATGGCATAACCGCGGATCAATTGCATCAAAAAGCTCTTTCCGCTTCCGTATCTGCCGATCAAAAAGCGCATGGAGCCGCCGCCCTCGTTGACAGCCTCCAGGTCGGAGAGCAATGCGGCGATCTCGTCCTGCCTTCCGATGGCGATATAGGGTGCTCCCGCACGCGGCACGACGCCCGCCGAAACCGACGAGAGCAATGACGTCAAAATACGCTTTGGCACCTTTGGAATTTCCAAATTTTTATTTTGCTCCATCTTCATCTTCCTTTCCTTCTATCATAAGCTCGATCGCCCACTCCAGATAATCCTCCAACACGCAATAAACGCCATCGCGCTCCTCCAAAAGAATATCCCCCATTGCCTCGGTTGCCAGCTCGTTGATACGGTCGGCAATCGCGTCGATCATGGTGCTCATTTGGCTTGCGATCCTCTTTTGTTCGTTGCCGTCGGCTTGCACCGCCGCCTCCAAGAAAGCAAAATACGGCGCAAAGGGAGATGCGGAAACGGGCGTGTCACCTGTGCTTGTATCATTCACGGGCGCAACTTGCGTATCGGGTACTTGTGTGGGTGCTTGGGGCGCGGTTGCAGTTTGGGGCTCGGTCTTTTCCTCGATTGGTTGCTCCTCCTCAAACGCTTCGATCAGGCGCTCGGTGGTGCTCCAGGAGCTTTGCTCGATCTTGGCGGCGTTTTCGGGTGAGAAGGTGTTGGTGGGTTGATCGTACAACCGCTCGTATGCAGGAGTCTCCTCTGCCTTTTGCGCATTCGCCGTACGTGAGCGCGGTTGAAGTGGCTTTAAGTAGTCGTCCAGAATATCGCGGATCGACTTGGGCAGAGCATAAATACTTAATCGGGCACGCACGCCGATATAGGCGCGCAGGCGGTTTTCGGTATATTTGACGATGTCGGTGATCAGCAATCGCAGGCTGTGCGTGCAAGAGAGCGAGGTGTATTCCACCGCGATCTTGCGCTTGACCGAATCTGCGCACAGCGCACCTGCGTAGGAATCGCGTACCAAACGGCTGGATTCGGGCGTTCCCAATTGAAAGAGCGTGCCTGTTTTGCCGCCCGTGCGTTCAAACACGGCGTTGAGTGCGCCGAGCACGGTGACGTCAAATAGCTTTTTGAGCTCGGGGACGTAAAATTTGCTTTTGTGGTAATCGTAATTGGAGCCAAAGATCAGCAAACCGCGTACGAGTGCAACTCCACCCCTGGGTGAGACGTAAAACTCCTTGAGCGCACAATGCGACATGGCGACCGCGAGCTCCTTGGCAGAAAGCTGTTCGGGCGGTGGTAAGCGGTGCAACAGGCTAAAGTCGCAGATCCATTCGGGCAGATAAGTATCGAGCTGATGAAAGACCTCGCGGTACGAGAGCCACAGCTTGCACATTTGTTGTTGCACGCTTGCAGGGTCAAGATCCTTGCGGTGAATGAGCTCGTACACATACAAAAGCAGATAGCTGTAATCGGTGGTTGGTACCGCTCCGTTTTGAAAGCACTCGCGCCACCAAAGATACCACTCCAACTGCTGACGGTTCATTTGCGAGTATTGGGGAACGTAGGAAAAGAACGGAACGTGTATGCATTCCCTGCCTCGCACGTCCGAAAGACGTTCCGCATCCCGTACAAACGCTTCGTAATAGCGATAGTTGCTTTTTTGGCGGAAGATGCGAACGGTATGGATCAATTCTCCCATGGGAGTGTATTCCTCGTCGGGCTGACGAACCCCCGTTGCCTCCACGGGCTTGTGGGGTGGAACGTAATAGCGATGCGGCTCTCCTTTTGGAATGGGCTGGGAGGCATCTTTTCCGCTTGCCTGATCGCCTGCCTCTACCACGATCTCAACCGTTTCGGTATCGACAGCGCGAGAAGCCTGTATTTTGCGCGGCGGAATGAGCGAATCGATATCCCAGAACCGATCCAGCTCCTCATCCCTTCTTTTTTGCTCCTTTTGATCCATTTTCTCACCTCCCCGTGTAATATTTAATTATATCATTCTTTTTGCCTTTTGTCAATCTTTTTTTGCGTTAAAAAAGTTGGTAAAAAACGAAAAGCTATCAAATGTGATGATTGGATTTTTCAAAAAAGCTCTTGCTTTTTCGCCGTTGCCATGCTATAATGTTTTCGTAACACCTTCTTTTTATAATCAAAGAAAGAGATTTGTCAAATGAAAATTCAAAATAACGCCTTAAAAATGGTTCTTTCGGCATTCTTTTTGGCACTTGCGTACGTGCTTCCCTTTTTTACGGGACAAATTCCGGAGATCGGCGCAATGCTCTGCCCCATGCACCTGCCCGTACTGCTTTGCGGCTTTATCTGCGGATTACCTTGGGGACTTGCCGTTGGCGTGATCGCACCGCTGTTCCGCTCCTTAACGCTTGGCATGCCCGTTCTGTTTCCATCAGCGGTCTGTATGGCATTGGAGCTTGCAACCTACGGCGCGATTGCGGGCTTGATGCATAAGCTTCTCCCACCCAAAAAGCCCTTTATTTATTGCTCGCTTCTGAGTGCTATGGTTGCAGGCAGACTCGTTTGGGGCGCGGCGATGTTTTTGTGCCTTGGCTTGAGCGGTAAAAGCTTTACCTTCGGCGCGTTTTTGGCAGGCGCTTTGACCAACGCCATTCCCGGAATTATCGTACAGATCGTACTCATTCCCTTTTTGGTGATGCTTTTGGAGAACCCGAAGATTTTAAAGCTGAAAAAGTGAATAAACACCTATATAATGATAAGCACCCGGACGCGAAACGCTTCCGGGTGCTTATCATTATTTATCTGTTATTCCAATAAAATAATCGGCGCTGACACCATAATATTTACAAAGTTTAATCAAATCGTCAATTTTCAGTTCGGCGCGCCCCTCTTCTATATGACTGTACCCTTGTTGAGATTTATTGATCACTTGCGCAACCTGACGCTGAGTCAAATCCCTATCCTCTCTTAAATTTCTCATCCTAATTCTGTAGTTCATTTTATTACTCCGTAAACTTTTTATGTAAAAAGTTTACCATATGTAAAAATAAGTATTGACATTTACTCAATTATTGAGTATAATATTATTGTATTGATAAAAATATCATTCAACTTTTGATATTAAATCAAAAAAAAAAAATTAAAAGGAGTTATAAAATGAAAAAATTATCAATTCTATTTCTCGTCTTGCTATGTCTTTTAAGCGCTCTTACGACATCCTGCTCATTGAAGCACTCTTTGACAGCTTTCAAAGAAAAAATTGATGAGACGGAAAGCTATCAATTTTCTTTGGTACTAATCGAACCGACGACCTCTACAAGAACCACACTTACAACTCTTGTAGAGGGAAATGTCACCTATTTTTTTGCCAATGATTCAATCGGCTTTGATGAGTATTTTGTAAAAACAATAGACGAATATGAAATTATATACCAAAAGGACAGCGAAGGAAATTGGACGAAAAGCATTTCTGAGATTTTGGAAGAGGAAGAAGAATTGCCGTTTGACGTAAACCTGAATGATATCTTTAACGCAGATAACTATGAATCGGTAAAAGGCGAAAAAAAAGCTTATAAACAGAAAAAAGATGTTGTTTTTGGGGACTTTGACGACTTGCTGATTACATTTGGCGATAACACCTGTACCATTGAGGGAAAAGCGATGATTGACGGTATCATGTGGGAAGCAAAAATCATCTACTCAAAGGTTGGAGAAGTCGATTTGACCTTGCCGACAATTGAATAATATTTTAAGTTCTGATAAAAGGGTGTGAGACCGGCAAATAAATGCGCAACTCACACCCTTTTTACTTATTATACCCTCATCAAAGAGTATATGCGATTTTATTAAAATACTTTATTTTAAAACACTCACCAAATCAAGCACATTTTCGACGATGATGTTATCGCCCCCCTGCTTTAAGCGCGAGGTCTTTGCCTCGTAGCCACCCTCGTTATATGCAGAGGAGGTCGGGAAATAGCTGTCGCCGCCGTTGGTCAGACAGCAAACGACGATATGCTTACCGTCGTAGCCGTTCTCGATCCTTCTGCCGATCTCGGCAAAGCATTCACCCGGCAAGCCTGCAAATACAAGCTCTCCGATCTTGAGTGCGCTGAGGGTAAAATCAAAGCTGTCGGGACCGTTTTCCAACTCGCAGATGCGTACCGCCTCTGCAACAACGGTGGTCAGCTCCATATCCTTGTACGGGAGCTCGTGCGCTCTGCCCTCGTCGTAAAGCGTTTTGATGGTTCTTGCCTCTTCCAGCTTATCGTTCTCTTGATTGGAGGGAATGGAGATGCGCTTTGCACCGAATGCAAGCTGATCCGCTCCAAAGGGCTCTGCCTTTCCGTACACGCCGATGACCTCGCCCGCAACCTTTCTTCCCACGTGTTGGGCGTGCTCGTAGCCTCTCGGTACGCCGTCAAAGCTATCGTATATAAGACCTCTCTTTTGTCCCTCGGTGGGATTGACGTTGATATGGTTGACGTCACCCTGCGAGCCGAGCAGGAAGATGCACTTGGTACGATCGAGCACCTTTTCGACCGTATCACGCACCACACCCGGCCAGTCGCCGCTGATGTAGTCACCACCCACACAGTCGGCGTGCAGACCGTAATTGACCAAAACGTAGCCCTCTCCGTCGGCGCGATCGATTCTGATCACCTTGACCGTTTCGTTCGGTGTGCCGAGCACCTCAAGAACGTCGGGATTTCCAACACCGGGGTTGGTTCTGACAGAGCCATCCTTCATGCGGTAACGGCGAACGAAACCGATGCCCTCGGCTCTCCCCTCCGCATAGGAAAAGCTCGATTCGCACAGATCGGCAAACGCCTCCTTTGCTACCTTGCAAAGACAGTTCAAAAAGGTCTCGTCGTACTCTTTACTGCCTGCAAGTCTTGAGATCTTATCGTCTCCGATCGTGGGACCCGTGTGGGTATGGGTGCAGTTGATAAACACGCCTGCCGGATCGATGCCTGCAAAATCTGCGACCTTGGCTCTGAAGAAATTGCATTGCTCGGTGGACAAAAGGCAAAGCTCTACCGAAATAATGACCGCTTTGCGCTCGCCATCGTCAAAAGCAACGGCACTTGCAAAAATATCGTCGTGAATTCCCTTTGTGGGACGTTGCTCGTAATAACCGACCATCGGAACTCCGAGGGGAGGATTGATACAGATTCTTGAAAATCCTGTTTTCATGCTTGTAAGCTCCTTTGTTTTTTATTTTGAAATCTACCAATATAATCATACCACTTTTTTCGCCATTTGTCAACCCCTACCCCAAAAAAGCAACAACGCTCCTGCCGCACGACGCGGCAGGAGCGTTATAAACGTACTTCAGAGCAGGATACAGATCAAGCCGTTGCTACCCTCGTTGATGATGCGTTCCAGCGTTTCGGAAAGCTTTTTGCGAGATTCCTCTGGCATGTGCTCCAATTTGGTGTGCAGTCCCTCGTTGACAAGCTCATAGAGCGACTTGCCGAACATATTGGAGTTCCAAATGCTTTTGGGATCGGCTTCAAATTCCTTGAGCAGATAGCGCACGAGATCCTCGGACTGCTGCTCGGTACCGACCATGGGGTTGATCTCTGCCTCGATGTTGGCGCGGATCATGTGCACAGACTGCGCCCCTGCACGAAGCTTGACACCATATCCCCCCGCCTGCTTGACGATCTGCGGCTCTTCCAAGTGCAGATCCTCTACGTCGGGCATCACGATGCCGTAGCCGCGCTCGTTGACCTCTTCAAGTGCCGTTGCAACCTTATCGTACTTTTGCTTCATATCCGAAAGCTCACGCAACAGGGCGATCAGCTCACGCTCGCCGCCTACCTCAAAACCCGTCAGCTCGCTGATAACCTCGTAATAAAGCCCGCTTTGCAGCTCCAGGTGAATGCTCGCCTTTCCCGTTCCAAGCTCCAACGATTCGATCGAAGCACGCATGACGTATTCGTTTTCTACCATGCCGTCAAAGGCCTTTTTGACGTCTCCGGCACGCTTGACCTGCTCGGCACAATGGCAGACAGATGCACGGATAGAGGAACGAATGCGATGTGAATCCACCAAGGCGTTCATCCATTCGGGCACCCGAAGCGTGATCTCGGTAACGGGAAACTCCTCCAATATCAAACCGAGAATGTGGCGAATGTCCTCAGCGTCCAGATCCAAACAGTTGACAAGTGCCACGGGGACGCCGTATTTATCCTCCAATTCACAGGCAAGCACACGCGCGCCCTCGCTTTCGGGACGTGCGGAATTGAGCACCACGGCAAATGGCTTGCCGAGTGCCTTGAGCTCATGCACGATGCGCTCCTCTGCCTCAACGTAAGATGCGCGCCCGATTTCTCCGATAGAACCGTCGGTCGTAACCAGCATGCCGATGGTGGAGTGCTCGGTTATGACCTTGGACGTTCCCATTTCCGCCGCCTCGGAAAACGGCATGGGCTCCTCGCGCCACGGCGTGCGCACCATACGCGCCTGCCCGTTTTCGACCGTTCCCATGGCATCGGGAATAAGATAACCGACACAATCGATCATGCGTACGCGCATTTGTGCATTGTGGTCGAGCACCACGGGTACGGCTTCCTCAGGAATAAATTTCGGCTCGGTGGTCATAACGGTCTTTCCCGCCGCCGATTGCGGCAATTCATCTCTTGCACGCTCACGGGAATAGCCCTCGCTCATGTTGGGCAGAACGACCGACTCCATAAACCGTTTGATAAAGGTGGATTTTCCGCTACGCACCGGCCCCACCACGCCAACGTAAATATCTCCGCCCGTGCGCTCGGCAATATCCTTGTAAATTGAATGTTCAGGCATCATAAAACCTCCCATATATCGCTTTGATACAATATATGGGAGGTATGCGGTATTTAGAACAAGCCTTGCAAAAAATATTGCGTGTGAATGAGCGCCTCAGATCAACCCGACCAAAAAGACCGCAACGCAAGCGGCAAGCGAAACCTCGATCAAGGATCTCTTGCACAGTGCCAACAGCAACGCGACCGCAAGACCTACCACAGCGGTGATCGGACTTGCCGTGGAGTACAAGATGGCAGGAAAGGTCATTGCCGCAAGCACCGCGTACGGAATATAATAAAAGAAGCTTTTGGCAAAGCGCGAACGGATCTTTTTGCGAAAAAGCGTGGTGGGAAGCATACGCACAAGATAGGTGGTAAGTGCCATAACGGCAACGTATATCAAAACCTCAGCTCTCATCGTCTGCCTCCTCGTCTGCCCGAACGGGGGCTACGACTGCCATGACAGCCGCCGCAAGAATGGCGCAAACAATGATGGAAAAGCCCTCGGAGATCCAGCTCATAAACGGTGCGTAATAAATAAAACAGCTCGATCCTGCCGCAATGAGAACGGCAAACAGAACGCCTCTGTTTTGCATTGCGGGAGGCAAAATGATGGCAACGAACATGGTATAGATCATAATTCCCATTGCCGAGCGCAGATCCTGCGGCAAAATATGCCCTGCCAAAGCCCCCAAAAGCGTTCCGCTCG
>JAZQYE010000299.1:0-4952 GCA_045633385.1 Eubacteriales bacterium
GATTGCGAAACAACGGCAAGAGGATAAATCCCTTGCCGTTGTTTTGTGGTCGAAGTGACAGGACTCGAACCTGCAGCATCTAGCTCCCAAAGCTAGCGCGCTACCAATTGCGCCACACCTCGATTTTTTTGTGTTTTGCACCGCCGTTTGGTTGGCGAATGCTTGACACTATATATTATAGCAGATAATTGTTAAAAAGTCAATATTTTGGAGAAATATTTTTTCCTGCGGCGCACCTCTACCTCTGTGGCGGCACTCCCCTACCCTTTGCGGCGGTGCGCAAGGGTATTTTATGCGGCGTGTCGGAGTCCTCTTTTAAAAGACTCCGACACGTTTTTTTGCTGATAAAGCCGCTCCACGTGCTTACACAAGCTCCTCTCCCTCGGCGGCATCGACGATGCGCAATGCTATAGCAGAGCAATCGTCGTGCGTCTCGCGATCGGCGGCGTGTCGGCAAATTTGGTACACAATCTCCTCCATGCTGCACTTTTCAATTTGGCTCAAATAAGAGGTCAGCCACTCGCACTCCGAGTCGCTCTCCAAAACGCCGTCGCTGATCATTACCACAACGTCGCCGCGTCGCAACGAAAAGCGCGTCTTTTGCGTATCCAGCGTGCTCAAAATGCCAATGGGCACCGTTCCCGCTTGCAGACGGCGCACCACGTTGCCGCGCACCACAAAGCTTGGTGCCGCGCCGCTCTTGATAAAAGCACCTTCCCCCGTCATCAGATCCAGCTCCAAGAGATCGACCGTAGAGGAGCACTCGCGCGTGCTGTCCTGCATTCGTGAGGCGATCATTTGATTGAGCATACGCAGGGACGTGCGCGCCCGATTGCCTGCACGGAGCATTTTTTCCAAAAAGACCGAGCACAGCCCCGAGGTGAGCGCAGCCTCCTTCCCCGCCCCCATTCCATCGCTGATCAAGGCGTAAAAATAATCCTTTTTGTTGGAAAAGAGATTGATGCTGTCGCCGCTGACACCGCCGTCGGCAGAGACGTTATTTTTGGCACCGATCACACCGATCTTTCGCTTAGCTTGCAGAATCATGGTGCTGACACCGTTTTCCACCTCAAAGGTGGGCGGGGCAAGCTCCGAGCCGCACATCTCGCTCAAATCGCTCCGCATCGTTTCAAATGTGACCTTGGAGCGGTCAATATCCACTCCCTTGATCAGCACGCGCCGACAGCGTTTGCCGTACACCGTCACGCTTTCGGCGTGCACGTCCGCATCCTTTAAATATTCTCCTATCTTTTTTGCAAGCTCGGTGTCAAAGCTGTATTCGCCCTCTTCCTCCTCCAGCGCATCGTTGATAATATCCGCCGCCGACTCGTAATCCATGGCAAATATCTCGGTGCGGTTGTTGCGCAGCATTTCTGCCGTCAGCTTGGCACAGTTGGCATTGATCTCCTCCAAAATCCCCTCCACGCGCGTACAGCGATTGCGAAAATACGCGGGGATCTGCTCGTTGCAGACCCTGCCCTTGACGTGGAGCTGGGAAATGAGCTCGTTGACCGCCCCAAGCGTATCGGCGTATTCCAAGCCCCAGCACACGTTTTTGTTGGGGCAATCCTCGCAAAAGCGGTCGAATGAGCGGTCACATAAACGGCGCAGATCAAGCGTTCCGGGACGGCGAAAACGGTCGCTGAGGTTGTAAAAGACCTCCGAGAGCGATGAGAACGCATCCGAAATGCCGCGAAAACGCTCGTTGGAATCCCGAAAGCGCATGCTTTCTACCCGATAATTGACCGCCGATTGATCGGGCTCGGAATTGCAGGCAGGTGCGGCTTCTTCGGTTCGATCCTCCAAAAAAGCGACGCGCTCGGCGATCTCAAAAAACGCGGCGGCGATCAGCAAGGACGGGAGAAGCTCAAGTAAGATCACCGCCCCCGAAACGTACACCGACCACGCAAGCATCACGGCAATGGGCAACAGTCTTACAAAGCTTTGGCGTTTGGTCGCCCTGCAAAACAGCGTGGTGAGCGCCGCCAGCAAAAATGCGGGGGCTTGAATAGGCGCATACGCGATGCCAAGCAGTAAAGACGCCAAAACTCCTTGCACCGCCGAGCGATGCTCGCAAGCATAAAACGTAAAAAACAGCGCAATGATGGGCGCTAACGGAAAGCCGACCAGCAAGACCGTGCGCGCTGAAAAGGCCAAAGAAAAGAGCAACGCCCCCTCGGAAAGCCCGATCAAAAGCGGTGCGTCGGTTCTTTTTTCCAAGCAGATGGCATACACCACCGTTACGGCAGATGCAACGACAACCACAAACACCGCCGCAAACCAATCGTAAAAGTGAAAGCCGCCCGTAATGACGCGGTGCAAGCCGAGCACAAGGGCACAGATCGCCGCGCTTGCCACACGCAAATACAAGCTGTCGCTCAGTATTTTGCGCATCTCCCCCACAAGCGAACGAAAGCCCCCACATAACAGCGACCACCACCGCTTTAAAAGAACGAGCTTGCCCTGTTTTTCCGTTTCCAAATCGGTGAGGGGATCGTTGCGTTCCCGCTCCGTTTCCGCTTGCTCGCGCATCAGCTTTTTCCGCACACGCTCTGATAATTCAAGCCGTCCGTCAGGGGAATCGATGATCACCTCTGCGATCAATCGGATCAGCGCCGCCGCCAAATAAACGCAAGCGTAAAGCACGGGGTTGCGCACGTTGACCACGGTGGTGACCAAAAGACCGATCAAAACCGACAGCGTATGCCCCGATGCGGCACAAAGCAAGCCAAGTCCCAACGGGTATGTATCAAACAGCATTGCCGCCTGTCCCAAGAGCCATGCCGCACAGCCCCATAGCACCTCGGTGCCCACCTTGCGCAGGCGCGCGCCCCATACCTCCTTGCTCTGTTGCTGAAAAATTCCGTGTTTGCTTTTTTGTTGTGCATTCGTTTTTTCTTCCTGCATCTTTTTTTACCTTCCTTTTGTTCTTTCGCTATTATTTTACCGCATTCGGGCGGCAGAACGTGTCGAAGGAGCGATGCGGAAATATCATTTCTTTTTTGGAAAAGAGGCACGAAATAGAGAAAAAAGAAGAAATAACGCACTTACGTACGCAAAAAACAAAAAAACGCCCCCAAAACGGTCGGGTGGCGTTGTTTTTTGTCATACGATTTTTGAAGCGTTGGAGGCAAAAAAAGAAAGAAAAATACTTTTTTTGCTCAAACGGCTTTTCTTTTGGTCTAAAATATGATATACTTTTAGATGGGAGGTGAGAGCATGGAAAAAATCGTTTGCTTTACGGGGCACCGCTCGGTTTCGGACGCGGAATATTCCCAATTGAACACGTACTTAACGCAAACGGTAGAAGCGCAAATTCAAAACGGTGCTACCGTGTTCCGCACGGGCGGTGCGCTCGGTTTTGATACCATGGCGGCTTTATGCGTGCTGTCGTTGCGCCGCCGTTATCCGCATATCCGCTTGGAGCTCGTCCTTCCCTGCCCCTCACAAACGGAGCAATGGTCAAATGCCGACGTGTGCCTGTACAATCAGATCCTTGCGCAGGCAGATAGCCATCGCTACGTCAGTCAGCTCTATTTTTCGGGCGTGTTGCAAATGCGCAACCGCGCCTTGGTGGACGGTGCCGACGTTTGCATTGCCTATTTGCGCACCTCGCACGGTGGCGGTGCCGCCTATACTGCGGCGTATGCGCTCAAAAAAGGCTTAGAGCTGATCAATTTGGCAGATCAGCTTTGATCCTCAAGCGGCAAAATAGGCGCGAATGGCAACCCAAAAGGGTGCAAGATCGCCCGTGGGATCAATGCCGTGCACGATGACCAGATAATTGCGCAAGATCCAATAGGCAAGCAGAATTGCCGACGCCGTGATCCAGCTCCATTTTGGCAGGCGCAAAAGCACGTCCTTTTTTTGAAAATACCGCACCCACGCCACAACGTCCAAGGTGAGAATGACGAACGCCATAACGGTAACGAATGCGTTGTAACAAAAAGCGGAGACAACGTCCAAGCGCAACAGCGCCATGACCGCGCGCGTGCCGCCGCAAAGGGGACAATACAAAAACAGCCAACGAAGCATCAGACAATCGCTGAAGATGCCGGGGAGTGACTGTGTCAGCTTCCATAGCCACGGCAACGCCACGGCAAGCAAAACGGCGCACAGATGCAATCCCAAAAATATCGGGTGCCGCAATTTACGCTTCACATTCACCACTTCCCTTCCTCAATTTCGGTCATACTATATTGTAACACAAAAACGACGGATTGAAAAGAGATTTTTACAATTTTTTTCAAAATCAATTGACAAAACGGTCTATTCTATGCTATAATTAGGAAAACGATTTGGAGGTACGTTATGAACGGTGATTTTCATTTTGACTCGGCTCAGGTCAATGAGTTTCAGGGCTTTGATCAGGTAGAGCCTGCAAAAAATAAGGGTCGCGGCTATTCCATTGCCGCTTTGGTGCTTGGTATCGTCAGCGTGGCAAGCTGTTGCCTGTGCTGCTGCTTGGCTTACCTTTCTCTGCTGGTCATGTTTGTTTGCGGCATTCTTGCCATTGTGTTTGCTTGCCTCTCCAAAAAGGAGACCGAAGACAAAAAAATGTCCGGCATGGCAATTGCAGGCTTGATCCTCGGTATTGCAGGTCTTGTGATCGCACTCGTATCACTCCTCTTGTTGGTAACGTCCTTGGCAACGATCGGCGCGATGTCCGACGAGGAGCTCGTGCTCTTTTTGGAGGAGAACTTTAAGCCTTATATGACCGAGCAAGAATACGCCGACTTCCTGGAACTGATTCAAGAGACTTTCGGACGCACCGTAGAACCGGCACAATAATTTTGCTGAATCGGCAAATCCAGTCATGACCACCAGCCGTGCTGGTGGCTTGCACAAGCCCCCTTGGGGCATTTCACACGCTGAGCCTATAGGCTCGTCGAATTATCCGCCACTTGCGGGAGTTGCCCCACTGCCACAGATGTGGCTACTGTTTTCAGCCT
>JAZQYE010000300.1:0-11969 GCA_045633385.1 Eubacteriales bacterium
CCTCAAGCACCTGACCGATATTCATACGGGAAGGAACGCCCAGAGGATTGAGCACGATGTCCAGCGGCGTACCGTCGGGCAGGAAGGGCATATCCTCGGGAGGCAGAATACGGGAAACGACACCCTTGTTACCGTGACGGCCGGCCATCTTATCGCCGACAGAGATCTTTCTCTTCTGAGCGATATAAACTCTGGCAACCTTGATAACACCGGGAGCAAGGATATCGCAATCATCGCGGGAGAATACCTGAACGTCTACGACGATACCGGATTCACCGTGCGCCAAGCGCAGGGAGGTATCACGAACCTCGCGGGACTTTTCACCGAAGATCGCGCGCAACAATCTTTCCTCTGCCGTCAGCTCGGTCTCGCCCTTGGGCGTGATCTTACCGACCAGAATATCACCGGAGCGAACCTCGGTTCCCTTCTTAACGATACCCTCTGCGTTCAGATCGCGCAATGCGTCGTCACCTACGTTCGGGATCTCGCGGGTAATTTCCTCGGGGCCGAGCTTGGTGTCTCTTGCCTCGTGGGTATATTCTTCGATATGCAACGAGGTATAAACGTCGTCGCGTACCAATCTTTCATTCAACAGGACTGCGTCCTCGTAGTTATAACCCTCCCAGGTCATAAAGCCGATCAGAGCGTTCTTACCCAGCGATACCTCACCGTTGCAGGTTGCGGGACCGTCGGCAATCACCTGTCCTGCCTCAACGTATTCACCCTTGGAAACAAGGGGACGCTGGTTAAAGCAGGTGCCCTGGTTCGTTCTCTTGAACTTGAGGAGCGAGTAAACGTCCTTGATGCCGTTTTCGCAAGCGATCACGATTCGGTCAGCCTGTACGCTCTCTACGTAGCCGGCTCTCTCCGCCATGATCACAACGCCGGAATCCAGCGCAGCCTTGTGCACCATACCCGTACCGACGATAGGAGAGTCGTTGACCAGAAGCGGCACTGCCTGCTTCTGCATGTTCGAACCCATCAATGCACGGGTGTTATCGTCATTTTCAAGGAAGGGGATCATTGCAGATGCTACGGAAACGAGCATACGAGGAGCAACGTCCATGTAATCGACGTTCATTGCATCGACCTCAACGATCTCAGTCTTATCACGACCGATGACCTTTGCGTTAACGAAGCAATTGTTCTCGTCCAGGGGCTCGTTCGCCTGCGCGACGATATAATGGTCCTCGGTATCGGCAGTCATGTACTCTACCTCATCGGTAACGAGGTGACGGAAGGTGCCGTCGCCGTTATCGATGTGCTCTACCTTGCGGTAGGGAGCCTCGATAAAGCCGTACTCCGAGATCTTTGCATAAGTGGAAAGGTAAGAGATCAGACCGATGTTCGGACCTTCGGGAGACTCGATGGGGCAGATACGGCCGTACTGCGTATAGTGAACGTCACGCACGTCGAAGGATGCACGGTCACGGGACAAACCGCCGGGACCGAGTGCCGACAAACGGCGCTTGTGGCTCAATTCTGCCAAGGGGTTGTTCTGATCCATGAACTGCGAGAGCTGGCTGGAGCCAAAGAACTCGCGGATAGCGGTGGTAACGGGACGGATGTTGATCAGCGCCTGAACGGTGAGCTTTTCGTTATCCTGCGTTGCCATTCTTTCCTTTATAATCTTGTCCATACGGGCAAAGCCGATACGGAGCTGATTTTGCAGCTGTTCGCCTACCGAGCGGATACGACGGTTGCCCAAGTGGTCGATATCGTCCACTGTGCCAACCTCGTGCGTCAAACCGATGAGGTAGTTGATGGAAGCCAAAACGTCGTCCATCGTCAGGCACTTGGGGCAAAGCTCGACAAGTCTTTCCTTAACGGTAGCCTTGATGGCATCCAGATCACCCTCGCAAGCATCCATGATCTCAAGGAGCACGGGAATGCTGACCTTTTCGCGTACGCCGCAATCCTTCAGGCTGTCGCCCAGCACGTACAGGGGGTTAACGGTGTTGTTACCCATAACCTTTACGCGGTTGCCGTTATCCATAGCAAGCCAGATTACGTTTACACCTGCGTGTTCGATCTCGCGTGCCATTTCGGGCGTGATGACCTCGCCTGCCTGCAAAACGACCTCACCCGTGAAGGGGCTGACGACGTCCTCGGCAAGACGGCGGTTGGCAATACGGTTGTGAACTGCCATCTTTTTATCAAATTTATAACGACCTACAGGCGCGATATCATAACGCTTGGGATCGAAGAAATAGTTGTTGATCAGGGTCTGTGCCGCTTCCTCCGTAGGAGGTTCGCCGGGACGGAGCTTTTTGTAGATCTCCTTAAGTGCCTCGACTCTTGCGGTGGAGTGGCTCTGCTGAGCAAGCTTTTCACTCTCATCCTTTTCAAAGGTGATGGTCAAAAGATCCTCATCGCCAAACAGCTCGTAGATCGACTCACGGCTCTCGTAGCCCAATGCACGAATGAACATGGTAAGGGGCAACTTGCGGTTTTTGTCGATACGAACGTATGCCACGCCTGCGGCATCCACCTCGTACTCCAACCATGCGCCGCGGTAAGGAATAACGGTAGAGGCATAGGTCTTTTTACCTGCCTTATCGATCTCGGAACCGTAGTACATACCGGGAGAACGAATAATTTGAGAAACGATAACACGCTCGGCACCGTTGATAACGAAGGTACCGGTCTCGGTCATCAGCGGAAAATCTCCCATAAATATATCCGCTTGTTTTACTTCACCCGTTTGTTTGTTGGTCAAACGGACGTTTACCTTCAAGGGTGCGGCATAGTTAACGTCGCGCTCCTTGCACTCCTCAACGGGATACTTCGGATGCTCTTCGTCCAAGGTGTAGGAAATGAACTCGATAACGAGGTTGCCATAGGTATCGGTAATGGGCGACGCATCGCGCAAAACCTCCATCAGGCCTTCCTTTTTGAACCACTCATAGGACTTGGTTTGGATCTCCACCAGATTGGGGAGCGGGTAATCAAACCGAGCGTCGGAGAAGCTTTTTCTCACGTTCTGACCAAGCTTTTGATCTTTTACTTTGATCATTAATTCAATCACTCCATTCAAATCATTGATAACGCGCGGGGAACAATCGCCATGGTATTAGGGTACTTTTGATATCCGGTGTTTGTGTCGAATGCAGTCGTTACATTTTGTCACGTGCACCAAAGCTCCCATAGTACGGCGATTATAATGCAGTTTAATATTTTATCACGCTTTTTGTCAATTGTCAAGTGTTTTTTGTAAAATTTTTCATTTATTTTTTATTTTTCTTTTTTTAACCCCTATTGACTTACCGAAATGGGCGTGGTATAATGATGTTACACTCTTTTTTCATATTTTGAAAGGAATAACAGTTATGGATTTTCAAAAGCTGAACGATTTTGTCGCTTCCCTGCCCTCTCGCGGCTTTCCCGCTTGCGATCTCTCGGTTGCCAAAGACGGGGTTGAGGTCTTTCGCGCACACGCAGGATATGCGGATGCGGCAAAGACCAGACCGGTTTGCAATGACGACCTTTATTGGGTCTTCTCCATTTCCAAAATTGCGACCTGCGTTGCCGCCATGCGTTTGGTGGAAGAGGGAAAGCTCGATCTTTACGCGCCCGTCTCCGACTATCTCCCCGCTTACAAGGAGCTGACGGTACGTCAGCACGACGGCAGTGTTCTGCCTGCGCAAAACGCGATGACCGTGTTGCACCTGTTTACCATGACGGGTGGTATGGATTACGATGCGAATAAGGGAACACTAAAGGACTTCCGTGCCGCTCATCCCCACATGACCACGCGCGAGTTTGCGGACGAGCTTGCAAAGCAACCGCTCAACTTTGAACCCGGCACGCACTATGCGTACAGCCTTTGCCACGACGTGCTTGCCGTTGTTGTGGAGGCGGTATCGGGTATGCGCTTTGCCGACTATATGCAAAAATACTTCTTTGATCCCCTTGGCATGAAGGATACACACTACCACATTCCCGAGGAAAAGCGTCCGCGCCTGAGCGCGATATATCAGTTCCGCCACGGCTTGTGGACGGCGGAGCATCTGCCCAACTATCAGGTGCCCGTTTACCGCTACTCCGACCATTACGACAGCGGCGGAGCGGGACTTGTGACCTCGGTAGATGACTATATGAAGCTGATGAGCGCACTCGCCTGCGGAGGCACCTCGCCCAACGGCTACCGCGTGCTCAACCCCGAGACTGTGGAAATGATGGGTCGCGGTTATCTGCCCGACAGCGTTCGTCCCGATTTCAACCCCTCCCGTCTGTACGGCTATAGCTGGGGTCTTTGCGGCAGAGCACACGTTGAGCCGCATATTTCGGGCGCTCGCTCCGCAAAGGGCGAATTCGGTTGGGACGGTGCGGCGGCATCCTTTGCACTTGCCGATCCAACCAACCGCGTCTCCCTCTTCTTTGCAACCGAGGTGCTTGGCTGTAACTACGCATACCACGCCATTCATCCGCTCCTGCGCGACCTCGCATACGAGGGACTTGGACTGTAAATAAAGAACACGAGCATTGACTTCGCCTCATGGCATGCCAATGCTCGTGTTTTATTGTGACGGGCAACTCGCGCACCGCTCGTTTTGCAGAACGCAAAGCACCCTTTTTGTATTTGATCTTTAATCGCTTTTCAGCGGCGACGTTTTGTTGCGGCAACGATGATGATCAACAACAACAGTACACCGCCACCTGCGGCAATATAGATCAAGGTCTGCTTGGTAACGGGCAAGCCGAACATACCCGAAACGTCGTTGCAGGTATCACACACGCCGTCTCCGTCTTCATCAACGTGCGAAAGCGCGGGAATGATACCCCATGCGTCAAGTGCTAAGATCTCGACCGTCCCCTCGGCATCCTCAAACGCCGCGCCGCAAGCGCAAAGATAATATCCCTTTTTGCCGTCTTTTTCGCAAGCGGCTTGCACCGATGCAACCTCTTTCAAGTCATGTACGTGTATCACGGGGGCAAGCTCATAGCCGCAATCGGTGCAGAGTTGAGGCGCTTCGGTCGTTGCGGGAGCACCCGGGGTATGCGCCGTTGGCGTATCGTACGCATCGCAATACGTGCACTTGTGCCAATGTCCGTTTTCGTCACCCTTTTGCCACTCCGTGCCGTACACGTGACTTCCGTACTGTGTGCTCTCAAAATATTTCTCGTCGCTGATACCGTGGCAGGTCGCGCACTCTAACCAATAAGAGCCGGTCTCGCGGCAGTTGCTTGCAGATTGACGCAGGTGTGCCTCATCCTCTACCCGAACCGTCCATTGATGCCCGACCGAAAGGATCTTTACGCTTTCGTGATTGACGATCTCGTCCTTTGCCGCGGCGTCCGAAAACCATCTGCCGCAGGTGCAGGTATAATAAGCGGTGTTGCCATCCTCCGTACAGTTGACAGGCTTTGCCTTTATCTCCGTGAGCGACGTGTGCTTGCAGGTATCGATGTGCAACAACAGCTCCCTACCCATTTGGGAGAATCCGTAAGAAAACGCACCGCTGACGCCTGCTTTGCCTGCAATTGCCACGACATTTTGATAGAACCATTGTAAGAATGCGTCCGCATCCCCCATTACGTAAACGCTTGCCGCAAGTCCGTTTTGCAGGAGCAGCTCCGCAACCGAATCGACCGTATAGTCCGAGCCGATCACGTTTCCGTTCTTGACGAAATAATTCGCCGCAATATCGTTACAAGCGGGCAATGCGTAGGCGGTGGGAGTGATGACGTGATCCTCCGTGATCACGGAGTCGGTCTGATTGAAATACGCATAAAATAGCGTGCTCTCCTGATCGTTCCACGTCAGGTCGGTATGATAATACTTACCGTTGATGCGCACCATGTTCCATGCGTGATTTTCGGAAATGCCCGTAGAGGGATTGATACTGCTGCCCAGCACGATCAGCGACTGTATGCCCGCGCGGTGAAGCAGGCATTGCAATGCCTCGGCATAGCCCTCGCACACCGCCTTGCCCTCTACCAAAGCACCATACGCATTGTGCGCGTTGGCACTCTCTACGTAGGTCACGCCAACCGCTAAACGGTCATGCAAATATTTTTCGATCTCGTATTCGTCCTGCATATCCGCAACCTGTGCCACGGTATTGGAGAGCACCTGCTCAAACAACAGCTTTGCATTTTTTAGCGTCTCGCCCGACATCATGTATTCGGGCGCAATGCTGATAACGCTTTGCTCGGTGTAGGATACCGAATAAGAGTTTCCCAGCCAAAATTGCTCGGTGTGATCGCGGCGATAGGCGTCAAATACGATCTTCAATTCATCACGCGTGATCGCATTCGTGCCGTCATACACCTCAATGCTTTCAGCCGATACCTCCACACCCGCAACGATCTGATCGTAAGCGTATTGCAAGGCGGCGGCATTGTTCAAGGTGGCAAGTGCCTCACGGCAATAATAGATCGGTTGTACGTTGCGGCTCTCGGGCGTGCTTGCCGCAGGAGCGAGCGTCATACCACTGAAGAAAAGTGCACCACACAGCAAAAACAGTAAAATTCTCATCCAAGTCTGTTTCATATATCTTCTCCCTTCTCATTTGCACTCAAAAAGGTCTCGGTAAATAAGATCATGTGCATACGAACGATCTCTGCGTGAGTCAAATGATTTCCCGGCTCGTCGATCACACACTCGTTGCTCTCGTAGCATACGCTGACACCGCCGCATACGTGGTGCGCCGCGCATACCAGATTAAACGTAGGGGGATTTTTTCCCTTTGCAACCGCAGGCAGGGCGCGGGGTGAACCAAACTCCAAATTTTCTCTCTCCCCCGCAACGATACAGCGCTCGTTTAACACACGGATCTTTTGATTGACCTCCTCCGTAACGTAAAAGGGCTGTAAAAGGTCCCCTTTGGAGTTGCTTCCGCCGTGCAGGTGCAAAACGTAATCGGCGGCCTCGTCCTCACAAAGATCCAAAATTGCTTGTGTTTCCCTTGCCATGGGGTGAAAGAAATTATCATGCATAACGTTAATGCCGTCGTCGTTGTAATAGCCGCCCAAAAACGCAGTGCGCCCCAAGATCGGGTGCACCCGTTTGCATTCGGGCCAACCGCAAAGGCTACCGTCTGTCCACGTTCCCTGCGCCCAATAGCGAAGCTCCTTCCCCGTCAGTCCGACCATCGCACTCGGTTCCACGCGAGCGCGACCGTCCGGATTGGCAACAGGCAGAATAACCACGCGCACGCTTTGCGCCGCCAAAAGCAAGTCAGGGTCGGGCTGACCGTTCAGATCTACCCCCGTTTCGAGCAATGAGATCAGGTTCATGATCGCGGCAACGCCCTCGGTCTCGGCTCCGTGCTCCGCACCGATGATCACAACGGTAGGCGTTTGCCCCTTGGGCGCATAGCACGTGCGGTCGTGCGCACCGAGAGCAGAGGAATAGTTTGCCGAGCCTCGCTTCTTTTTTTGCCCGTAAGCAAGCATATAGATCGGTCTTCCGCCCGCGCTGTGTCCAAGCACGCGCTTTTCGGTAACGCGAGTTGCCCCCTCAAAGGCGGCGTCTATCTCAGCAAGCGTCGTTTTCCAAAAACAAGGTGTTGTCATGTGCTCTGTCTCCCTTCGTCTTTTTCCAACATCATTATAGCACATTGCAAAAGCATCTGTCAAGTCAAAAAGCAAGGGCGGCATCATTTTTTGACGCCGCCCTTGCTTTCGTTTTTTTATTGCTCCGATATGGAGTACTTCTTTGCGTAAAGCTGATAGTTCTTGTTATATTCCGGGCCGCCTGCCTTAACCTGATGCAGATAATTGTGCAAATCAAGCGTATCGTGCAGGGACATTTCGATCAGGCATCCCGCAATGTTGGAGCAATGGTCGGAAACGCGCTCCAGATTGGTCAAGATATCCGAGAGAACGAAGCCGTGCTCGATGGTGCATTGGCTCTTTTGTACGCGAATGACATGCTGACGCTTGATCTGTGCCTTGAGTCCGTCAACGACCTGCTCCAAGGGCTCGACCAACGCGGCTTTGTCAAAGTCGGAGTTGACGAATGCATCCTCGGTAATGGCAACGATCTCATCGACCGCACCGTACATCACCTTCAATTCTGCCATTGCCGCCTCAGAGAAGGAAAGCTCCTTATCCTTGATCTCTTCGGCAGACTCTACCAGGTTGACCGAGTGGTCGGAAATACGCTCCAGGTCTCCGATCATGTGCAACAGCTTGGTGACCTCGTGGCTATCTGCCTCTGCCAGGTTGCAGGAGGAAAGCTTGACCAGATACGAGCCGAGAGCGTCCTCGTAAATATCCACCTTGTCCTCTGCCTCGCGGATCTCTTGCGCGACCTTGGCATCGTAATTTTCAAGCAATCCGACAGCCTTTCTCAAGGGAGCAACGGACAAATGCGCCATTTGAGATGCAACCACGCGGCAACGCTCAATTGCAACGGCGGGAGTCTCCATCAAACGCTCGTCCAGCATACCCGTAAACTCGTCGCCCTTTTTGTCGGTTCCGCGAACGGTTGCGCAAGCAAGCTTTTCAAGGAGTGCCGTAAAGGGTGCGATGAGGATAACAGAGAAGATCTTAAAGACGGTGTGAATAGCGGCAATGCCCCACATGTCAATGTAGTTAGAGCCCATCCAGGAGAAGAGTCCGAACGCGCCTGCCATTTCGAGCAGCCAGCCTACCAGGTAATACAGCCCCATCCAAAGGATAACACCGATGATATTGAAATACAAATGAATGAACGCGGCGCGCTTACCGTTTTTGTTTGCACCAAACGAGGAGATCAACGCCGTAACGCAGGTACCGATGTTCTGACCCATGATAATGGGCATTGCGGCACCAAAGGAAATGGCTCCCGTGCTGGAGAGTGCCTGCAAAATACCGACAGAAGCCGAGGAGGATTGCACGATAGCGGTCAGTACCGTACCTGCAAGAATACCGAGGAAGGGATTGGAGAACATGGTGAGAATAGATTTGAAGCCATCGTCGTTCTTCAGTCCGCTAACGGCATCCGACATGGTGCTCATACCGATCATCAAAACGGCAAAGCCCATCAAAATAGTTCCGATGTCCTTGTATTTGCTCTTTTTGGAGAACATCACACAGCAAATACCGATCAAAGCCAAGATCGGCATCCAAGCATCGGGCTTGAACCATGCAAGCCATGCGGTTGCATCGGCGCCTCCCTCAATGCCGTTGAGTGCAGTCAACCATGCCGTTACGGCAGTACCAACGTTTGCACCCATGATAACACCGATCGCCTGACTCAGGAGCATCGTGCCGGAGTTTACAAAGCCGACGACCATGACCGTGGTAGCGGAGGAGGATTGGATTACGGCGGTAACACCGAGGCCAAGCAAAAAACCCTTGAACTTATTGGATGTCAAATTACCTAAGATCGTTTTGAGCTTGCGACCTGCACTCTTTTTCAGCGCATCTCCCATTACGTCCATACCGTACAGGAACAATGCAAGTCCGCAGATTAACGTTAACACATCAAAAATATCCATTTGAACCGTCCTTATTTTAGATTTGTTTGGTTAAACCAAGATTATTTTACCACAAAAAGAGATTTTTGTCAAGAAAAAATTTTGTTTTTCAAGATCGGGGCTCTTACCCCTTGGTGCGGTGGGAGATTTCGAGCCAATGATGCACGCCGTAAAACACCGCTATGTAGGCAACAAAAAGCAAAATAACGCAAACGGGATACAAAACGGGATTTCCGCCTACCCAATTGTATAAAATATCGTAGGGCGTTCCGTCGCCGCGCACCAAGAACATATAGTTGTAATCCAACAGCTTGTTGGCAAGCATGGCGCACGCCGCAAAGCCAAACAAAATGGCAAAGGTGATGGGGATATTCTTCTTTTTCAGGCTCGACATTTTGGAAATACCGATGTAAAGCGCGCAAAAGCCAGAGATGGAGTGCGTAAGACCCGACACCACGTTGTCAAAGCCCAATACGGGATATGCGTTGTAGTTTTGCCCTGCACCGTACGTGCCGAGCACCGCGCCCAAAAGACCGAAGATGAGCACGAAATCCAAGCAAGCCTCCTTGATGCGACCCTTGCAAAACGCCGCCATGGGAATGGCTATGAGCATGATACTGCACAAAAACAGCGGCAACACGTACAGCCAAGCCCAAGCATCCTGCTCCTGCACACAACGCAGTACGATCTTGAGCATTTCAAGCGAATCGATCAGAATTGCCGCCCAGATCAGCACGCGATTCTTGCTCGCCTCGCCGACATTGCGATTCTTGCGCCCAAAATATACGGCAAGGAGCGTCATGATCACCATCAACGAAGTAACGAACGTCAAGTGTTGCCAGGACAAAAAGCCCTCGGGCTCTCTTGTGTAACCGCCCCAACCAAAAAACTCCTTTAACATAGCTCACCCTCCAAAGTTAACATTTCAACGTGGGAAGTGTGATGCATCTCCCTTTTGCGCAAAAAATCCTTTGCCCGTATATCGCATACAACGTATGGGCTGATGCAATCACAAGTTAATATCGTGGTCATACGACCTTATTTTATCACAAAGCAAGCGTGATGTCAAGGACATTTTTCAAAATCTGCGACAAAACATCTGCAAAAACGACAAAAGCCGACCGTTTTCTCGCATACCTCCCCGAACAAAGCATAACCGCGATCTTCACATTTTATTTTGCCTTGTGCGGCAAAATGCAAAAATCGCGGTTTTTATTTCTGTTTTATGATCTTGTCCTGTAACAGACGGTCGATTTTTATCGATCGGTGTCCTCAAGGCTCCAAACGATCTGCTTGATCACGGCTGGCCCGCCCTGATGTGTGCAGGAATAGAACACCGTCAAAACGTCGCCATTTTCCAGCTCCACCGAGGCAGGATAGCCCAAATCGGCAGTCGGCTCGGCATCCGCAAGGATCTGATCGGTCTCCCACGTCTCTCCGTTGTCATAGCTGAACATAGCGCGAATACCAAAGGGTGCCGTGCGGTAACCGTAGGTCGATATCAACACGCCCGAGGAGCGCAACAGCAGGTGCGCAGGCGAGCCGCCGTGATCCGACAGGAGCTGTACGGGCTTGGAAAAACTTTTTCCACCGTCATCGGAAACACTTTGAAAAACGGTGAAAAAGCTGCCCGAAACCGAGGAACTGCCAAGCGTTTGTACGCGAATGTGCACCACGATCCTGCCGTTGGGCAATTGCACGGCGTGCGGCTCACAGGAGAGCAGATCGGGGGCGATGTCCTCAATGCGCGAGAGCAGCGTTGCTGCTCCGTCGGGGCTGATCTCGTAGCACGCCAGGTAAGGCTCGTCCTCCTCTTTTTGAAAATATCTGCCCACGTAAAGCACGCGACCGTCCTGCAATTGACACGGCCCGTGCGGAGAGGAAATGGGAACGCGAATGGGAGAGGAAAAGGTCTTGCCGCCGTCGTGGCTGATGACCATGGAAGAGCCGAGATATTGCTCCCAGTCGCCACGCCTTTCAACCTCATCCAAGTATGCGTTTGCATACTCATTCATTGCCTGACATCTACTGCGCTGAAACGCAGGAGTATTGTTAAACGAGGTCACGATCACACCGCTCTCCCCAAAGGGCAACACGCCTGCGTCGCGGTCATCCAATGGCGTGTCAAGCACCACCTCGGGCGCGCTCCAGCTCTTGCCCTCGTCAAAGCTGCGGCAAACGACCACCTTACCAAAGGGGCAAATATGCGCAATACGAAAGCCGCTCGCCGCCATCATCAGGCTGCCGTCCTGCAACCGCGCCACCGTGGGCCAACCAAAATATCGGTGCATACCGTGCGAATTGGAACAAATTACTTTGGGGCCTTGTTTTACGTTGATCTTCATGGCTTGTTCCTCTGCTTATTCCAATTCCAAGCCCGACTTCACGTAGTGGAAATCGTTGGTGAGAATGCAATCCACACCCATATCCAAAAGTGCCTTGGCATCGGCAGGAGTGTCGGCAGAGCAGAAGTTACAAACGATACCATGGGCGTGGCAACGGTCGATCATGCTCTTGTCAGATGGGTACCAGCTTACAAACTGCACCTTGTTAAAGTGG
>JAZQYE010000301.1:0-4696 GCA_045633385.1 Eubacteriales bacterium
TTCCTGAGTATTGTCTTCCTAAGACCGCTTGGCCTCCGACTTACGGCACCCCCCTGGAGTCCACCACCTACAAGTTTGCCAAGTGCCTGCAGAAGCGCTTCGGCATCGTTCCCGGCATCAACGACAAGGGTTACATCACCAACTCCTACCACGTTCACGTAACCGAAGAGATCGACGCATTCGACAAGCTCGCGCTTGAGTCGAAATTCCAGGCGCTCTCGCCCGGCGGTGCGATCTCCTACGTTGAGGTGCCCGATATGCAGAACAACATTGAGGCTGTTCTCGGCGTTATGGAGTTCATTTACGAGAACATTATGTATGCCGAGCTCAACACCAAGTCCGATTACTGTCAGGAATGCGGCTGGGACGGTGAGATCGAGATCATCGAGCAGGACGGTAAGCTGATTTGGAAATGCCCCAAGTGCGGCAACACCGATCAAAGCAAAATGAACGTTGCACGTCGTACCTGCGGCTATATCGGTACGCAGTATTGGAATCAGGGAAGAACGCAGGAGATTAAGGAGCGCGTCCTCCATCTGTAAGATTATGAATTACTGTGAACTGAAAAAATGCGATATTGCAAACGGTGAGGGCGTGCGTACGGTGCTGTTCGTATCGGGATGCACCAACCATTGCGAGGAGTGCTTTCAGCCGCAAACGTGGGATTTTGGCTACGGCGAGCCCTTTACCAAGGCGGTAGAGGATGAGATCATTGCCTCCTGCAAGCCTTACTTTGTCAATGGGCTGACGCTTCTTGGCGGTGAGCCGTTTGAACCGAGCAATCAGCGTGCGCTGATCCCATTCTTGCATCGTTTCCGTGAGGAATGCCCCGATAAAACGGTTTGGTGTTTTACGGGCTTTACCTTGGACGGGGAGTTGTGGCAAGAGGGAAGTCATGCGCGCTGTGAGGTGACCGACGAGATGCTTTCGCTGATCGACGTTTTGGTCGATGGTCGCTACGTGAAGGCACTCAAGGATATTTCCCTGCGCTTTCGCGGCTCGTCCAATCAGCGCATCATCGACGTCCCCAAGTCGCTGAAAGAAAAAAAGATCGTTCTTTGGAACGATTAAAAAACAAATGAAAATCGGCAGAACTCTTGTATTTCTGCCGATTTTGTGTTATAATGAGGCAAATCATGTTCCAAGGAGGAAAAATGGGTATGAAGATCGGACAACGTGCAAACGGCACGAACAAGGCACAGCTGACGGAGCTTGCCGAAATCGGATTTGATTCCATCGACTATCAGGATTTTATTCACGTAGAAGCCCGTATCATGCAGCTTTCGGCTGAGGAATTTGAAGCAGAGCTGAAGGCAGAACGAGCGCTGGTCGAGTCGCTTGGACTGCACGTAGGTCAGGCACACGGACCTTGGCGCTATCCGCCGCAGGATTCCGATGCAAACATGCGTGCCGAGTGGCTGCAATATTGCAAAAAAGCAATTTGGGGAACGTATCTGTTAGGATGCAAAAATATGGTCATTCATCCGCTGATGCCGACGGGAAGAGTTGATGAGGATCCTGCCTTGACAAAGTCGCTGAACGTGGAATTTTTAAAGGCACTCTGCGAAGAAGGGGCAAAATACGGCGTGACGATCTGCCTTGAGAACATGCCCTTTGGCGGACAGGTCTTTGCGCGTGTCGAGCCGATGCTGGCGTTGATCAAGGAGCTTGACCTGCCCAACCTGCGAGCTTGCTTGGATACGGGACACAGCGCTTGCCTTGGTGACGACCCCGTGGTGGCGGTTCGTATGCTCGGTAAACGCTATCTTGCCACCATGCACGTGCACGATAACGACGGAACGCACGATCAGCACGCAGAGCCTGGAACGGGTGTGATCGATTGGCACGCCTACGTGCAGGCATTGCGCGAGATCGGCTTTGAAGGCTGTTTTTCGATCGAATCCAACACGCCAAAGCATCTTTCAGACGAGGGAAAGGAAAACTATCAGCCCGTGATTTTCAACATCGCGCGCCGTTTGCTGGCAGAATAAACGTAGAGGGAACGAGTTCAAACCGACTCGTTCCCTCTGCTTTTGTTTATTTTACTTGTTCCATTTGTGCAAGCTCTTCGTCGCTCAAGGAGAGCTCCAAGCCGCGCAGATTTTGCTTCAACTGCTCGGGTGTTGCCGAAAAGAGCGGGATCACACGGGGATAGCCCTCCAAGCGGTGCAGGTTGGTCAGCCATGCAATGACCAATGCGCTGGGGTTGACGCCTTTTTCCTCTGCCATTTGACGAATGTAAGCAAGTCTTTCGCCGCCCTCGTATTCTTGGGGCAACAGGCTCGGATTTTCGTACGCGCCCTTGCAAAGGCAAGCATAGGAGACCAGAGGCATATTCTTATCGCACAAAAAGCGCAGGCGCTCGCGGTTGACGACCTCGTTAAAGGTATATTTGGGAGCCTCATAGAACTTGGGGTTCAAATAGCTGAGTCGCTGTTGCATAACGGTGTATGGTGTTTGTCCCTTGGTTTGTGCAATCAGATTTGCCTCTGCCAAGCGCCACGTATCGTAGTTGCTCGAACCCAACGTGCGTACCTTGCCTTTTTTGACCAGCGTATCAAAAGCCTCCATCGTTTCCTCAATCGGGGTGTTCATGTCGTCGGTGTGCGCGTAATACAAATCGATGTAATCGGTCTTGAGCTTGCGCAGGCTTTCGTCGATCCAATACTCGATCTGCTCCTTTTTCAGTCCTGCTCCCTTACCGTGGCGGTCAAAGCCGACCTTGGTGGCAAGAACAACACGGTCGCGACAGCCGCGCTCCTGCAGCCATTCACCCAAAAGGGTCTCGCTTTCGTCGCCCGTTCCTGCCCAGTGCGCGTAGTTGTTGGAGGTGTCGATAAAATTACCTCCCATATCCATAAAGGTATCAAGCACCTCATAGGACTCTTTTTTGGAGGTGGTGCTGCCAAACATCATGGCGCCAAGCGCAACCTCGCTGACATTCAAGCCGTTGGGAAGAAGTATCTTTTTCATGTTGTTATCCTTTCGTCAAATCTTATTTTAAGCGTTCTATAATATCATTTTGCAGCCGCGTGGGAATGTCCACAAACACGCCGCTGTAGCCCGTTACGCGCACGCGCAGATCGCGGTAGGAGTCGGGCGTTTTTTGAGCCGCGATCAGATCGTTGGGGTCAAGAGAGGTCACCTGCGCGTGTAAGCCGCCTTGATTGAAGTAGGTCGCCAACAGCGTTGCAAAGGTACGTTCTTTTTCTTCTCCTGCAAACTGACGGCGGTCGATATCCAAATTCAAGGCACCCGAGACCAAGCCGTCGTGTGGGAGCAGGAGCATATCCAACAGCATTGCGGTCAGCCCGTTCGTGCATACGCCGTTGCTGGGGCGTGTGTTTTGCGAAAAAGGCGTGTTTGCCGCTCTGCCGTCCGGCGTGGCTCCAAAGGTCTCACCGTATTTTAAGTGCCAGGTATCGCTTTGCATACAGGGAACCAGGAACAAGCCTTCTTTTTGCAGATACGGCTTGTTTTTTTCAATGACCAGAGCACTTGCCGTATGCGAGAGCCGCTCGGTGTGCTTTTGCGAGAGCTGCGTATGCATGCCGTATTTGTCGGCGCGCTTGCAAAGCGTCAAACGGTCGTGGTATCCTTCAAAGTTTGCCTCGGTTGCCTCCAACAGCTGGGTGAGCGTCAGCTTCTTTTCAATCATCACGAGCTGATCGACTGCAATAAAGCAGTCTGCCACCGTGCCAAACATTTGAAAGGCTTGTAATTCAAAGTGATATTTGGCGTCTGCCGTAAAGCAGGACGCGTTTTTGACGGAGTCGGTAAAAAAGCAATCTCCAAAGGTGAGCACCGAGGAGGGGGCTCTTTTTCTGACCGACAGCTCGTGTGAGAGGTATGCCAGCTTACAGTCGATAAACTCTGCCATGCGAGCAAAGAAGCAATCGTAAAAATCGTCGATCGTAACCGTTTTTGCTTCACGCTCACGCGCGGCAAGCTCACGGAGCACGATCATAAAATCCTCGGGCCAAGCATGGGGGGAGTTCGTTCTCATGTAAGGCACGTCCAAAGCCTTTGCCTCCTCTTGGGAGCGATAGACGTTGTTGTAATGCCTGCTTTGCGGTGCGCTGGCCATCCAAGCGGCGTTGTCGCCGGGGGAGCACCAATTGCACCCGAAGTGTGCGTAGCGGCGCGCATCCGAGAGGGGAATCCCCATGCGGCAAAACGCATCCAATACGTTTTGGTCGTTGTAAAACATCAAGGAGGCACTTGCAAGTGCACGGTTGCACAGCGTTTTCCAAAGGTTAGGGTGTGATCGATCCATTCCTTTGACGTAGCGTACCACTACGACCGGATTTTTGAATGCAGGTACGATGCATTCGGCAAACAATTCGGTCAACTCGTTAACGGCGCAGTTTCCGTTTTCGTCACTTCCGGCAAGCAACAAGTATTGCGGTGCATCAAAGTTTGCAATGCGCGCAAACGTGGTGCTGTTGGTTGCGTCTCCCACCTGATGTTCGCCTCTGCCCATGATCAGGTTGTGTTTGCAGTAGTAATCGGTAATGTATTCTTTGGCGCGTTGTGGCGTTAAAACGCCTTTTGCAACGTCTGCTTTGTAAAACGGATAAAGGAGCTGATCGAGCCTGCCAACGGTGAGCGTTGGGTTTTCGGAAATATATGCGCAATCGATCAAGGTTACAGTCCAAAGCAGCTGAAGTGCTGAGGCAAAGCTGTCGGGGACACC
>JAZQYE010000302.1:0-10513 GCA_045633385.1 Eubacteriales bacterium
ATGAGGATGGCTCTCTTTATGAAACGAAATCTATGACATCCGAGGAGTTTGACGAGCAGAAAAACAATGCGGCTTATCGAAAGCTCTCTGTGAATGGTGTAGAATATCGCTATAATGATCGTTCCATCATCAATAGCAAAATGAACATTACAGTCGAGCAAACAGAATACTCTGTGGTTGTAGAACCGTTTTGGTATCACATTTTGGTTATTTTTGTAATTCTCTCGTGTGCTGCGGCATTTATATGGTTTGCTATAGAGGTTCTAAAGGTGGTTTCGGAAATAAAGTTTGGATTTTAAATAATAAAGAGCCCCGCCGCTCAGCGGTGCCCCCAGCCGTCGGATTGAAACGGCGGCTGGAGATTTAAGAACATTAGAAAGCGAAAGGAGCACTATTGATATGTCGAGATTAGAGGACTTATTGGAAATTTTAGAAGAATCTTCGGAGAAAGAAGTAATGATCCTTTCTCAAATGGAAATAGAGGATGCTTCCAAATCGCGTTCTGTTTTGCTGAGATGCAGGGTATGTGATGCTGTAATACACTATCCTGACGATTTTGCGCAAGATATTTTACTCACTCTTTTGAAAGATCGAAATGCCGAGGTGCGTGCAAGTGCCGCGTGTTACTTGGAATATTATTCCGACGAAGCCGTAAAAAATGCACTGCAGCAAGCTTTTTTTCAAGATAAAGATCCGTACGTGCGTGGTTATGGCGGATATTCGCTTTTAAAGATTGCTGCTACCGACCCTCAAATTGTTTCGACTGTAGAAAATGCCCTGTTAAAGGAACGGAACTTATTTGTTTGTACTTGCTGTTATGGAGCGTTGTATCTTTATTGCCGTAAAAAAAGCGCTTTTCAACATATTGTCCATTGCTTCAAAAGTAAAAATTATCGGACGCGTTGCGCCGTAGGGCATACACTAATGGAAATTTTGAACACAGAAAACGCATCGGAAATTTTGAAAATTGTAGATGCGAAATTAAAAATTGAAGACGCGTTTTCCGTACAAGACACATTAGAAAGATTGCGAAGCAAAGCTCTTGCGATAGCAGAAGAAAATAATTAGCGCTCCCCTTTAGCGGCAATCCCCCAGCCGTCTATTGTGCGGCGGCTGGGCGGCTGAATAAAGTGGCATTCGTACCAGCAAAACGGTTGACGGTGTAAAGCACGAGTATTTGCTCAACGGTAGCCAAATTGTCGCCGAAACGTGGACGAAAAATGGTGTGGAGTATATGTTTTTTATACTGGAGATTTTACATACTTTCAGCGTGCTTATGCTGGATAATTTTTGTGAAATTTGATAGGAGATACCTGTAATGTTGCATATCATAATTAGAGTACTAATTACTTTTGTAATCGCAATTCCTTACCATTTGCTTTGTCGGAAAAAGAACCTTTCAAAAAGCGGAAAGGTTGCTTTGTCAGTATCGGCAGTTGGTGTTTGTTTAGTGCTATGGGCGCTCCCATTTGAAACTGTATTTTTTACATTTGATTCCCCTCAAGCTGTTTTTGATTACTATAAGGGTGGAACGGTTGTTGATTCGGCAGATCATAATGCTTCCGGTGCTTTGATCTTCGAAAAAGATTCCAATACACACTCTGTTTTCTTTGTGCAAAAAAAAGAAGATGGATATAAAATGTGTCCCAATTATAAAGTGGAAAAAATAGCAAATGCGAAATATGAATCGGTCCACTTTTTTGTATATCAAATTAAGGGAACAAACGATTATTATTTGCAAGTGTGGGGAGTTGTTTCGGAGGAAGTAACGTTAACGGATTCAGAAAACAATGTTTTTGATCTCAAATATGAAGATCATTCATCTAAAAAAACATTAGTTGCCATTGAACCAATCAACTATGATGAAGGGTATTGCTGTTATTTAAATGGAGACCGTGTTGTATTTGCTTCAAAATGAATTAAGAGTGTAATAGGCTCGACATTCCTATCCCCAGCCGTCGGGTTGAAACGGCGACGCGAAGCTACTATCAATAAACAAACAGAAGCGAGATCATGTGCATGATCTCGCTTCTGCTTTTGCCTGTGTGAGTGGTGAAGTCAAGCAAAAAATGCCTGATCCACGTCGTCAAGGGAATTGAAAATAAAATCGGGGCGATCCTTTTCCTCGGCTTTTTCCACGTCTTCGGGTTGTGTTTCGCCCGAATAGACCAGTACGGCGGTAATTCCATGGCGTTTGCCAACCGCAATGTCGGTGTAAAGTCGGTCGCCAAAAATACACATCTTTTCCTTTGCCACCTCGGTTGCCTCGCAAATCATTTCCACCGTGTGACGGTAGGGCTTGCCAAAATAGGTGGGGGAAACGCCCGTAGAAGCGGTTACAAACGCCGCAATCGCGCCGCTGTCGGGAATGGGGCCGCGCTCGGTGGGGCAGTTGAAGTCGGGATGCGTGCAAAGATACTCCGCGCCGCCGCGGATCAAGCGGCAGGCATCCGATATTTTTTGGTAGGTCAAGGTCGTGTCAAAGCTCGTCACCACAACGTCGGCGCGCTCGCTCTCACCCGACACCAACGGAATGCCGCGACTTTGAAAATTTTGCACCAAATCATCGGTTCCCATCAGATACACGCTTTGGTTGGGGCGGTGACGGATCAAAAACTCGGCAGTGACGTCCCCTGCCGTCATGATCTCGCTCTGCCGCGGATCAAATCCCATGCGTGTCAAGCGCGACAGATAAAAAAGAGGGGAGTGGGAGGCGTTATTGGTAAAAAAGAGCACTCTTTTTCCTGCGGCGCGCAAATTGTGTATCAAGCGTACCGCGTAGGGAAATACCTGTTCTCCAAGATAAATGGTGCCGTCCATATCAAATACAAACAGCTCCTTATCTTTTAATATTGCAATGTCGGGATTTTGAAATTCCATAGCGATCTCCTGTCAATCTTTTTCTTACTATAATGATACCACAAAAAAAGCCGAAGGTCAAGCCCTTGCGCAAGAAACGAAAAAAAATCATTCTTTTTTTGAAAACAATGCAAAAAAATGAAAAAAAGAAGTGTAAAAAAACAAAAAAAGTATTGCAATTTGCAAAAGAATATGGTATAATATAAAAAGTGATGATAAAGCCGATTGTGTGTCGGTTACGAAATAGTATTTTGGAGGTACGTATTATGATTTTAGCCGCTACTTTGACCGGAACCCTGCAGTTTGTTCTGGGTGGAATTTTGATTTTCCTCTCCTTGGTTCTCATGGTTTTGATTTTGTTCCAATCCTCTAAGGACAAGAGTCTTTCCGGCACCATTACCGGTGGTTCCGAAACCTTCTTTGGTAAGTCCAAGGGTGTTGCAGATCGCGATAAGCTTCTTTCCAAGCTGACCGTTGTAGTTGCAATTATCACGGTTGTTGTTACCATTGCTTTGGTCGTTATTATCAACACCTTGAGCATTTAATCAAAAAGACTTGGCGTGAGAGCTCCGTTGGGGTACACGCCAAGTTTTTTATAATCTTTCTGTTTTTCTATCAAAAACGGGTTGCGCCAAATTTTGGCGCAACCCGTTTTTTGATCAATTGATCAAAGGGTAATTTCAATAGCCGCAACGCTTGCGGGGGGCATTTTGTAAACGGAGCTAGCAACCACCTTTTCTTCGGGCTTGAAGATGTTAATGCAGGTCTGCATGATCTCGTCGGTGGGGTTCTTTGCAATCTCCACGATCTTCATCGACTTTGCGGGAATGCCGTCAACGTTGATATCCAATACGTTCTCGGTGGTCATGCTGGAGTTAACAACGTGCAGATATGCGGTCTTTCCATCCTCGGAGAGGCTGGCGGTCAGGTTTTCCTTGTCCATACCGCAGGCATTCAAGGCGTATTTACCGATATGATGGCGGAACAGCTTCATGATCTCGGCAACGGGCTGCAGGTATCCGCGGGATTTATCGTTTACGGGGGTGGGGAGAATGACGGCGTTGACCTGCCAACGAGTGCCAAAGAAGTCGGCAGATGTAGCAATGTCAATGATGTCGGCATTGTGCTCCACGGTGTTCAGCGTACGCGCGTAAGCAACACCCATCGTCCAAGAGGAGAGCATTTCGTTACGGTTTCTGCCGGGCAGATTGAAGTGAGACTCGGTCATAGCGAGCTTTTTGCCAAAGGGAGCAACCTCCTCACGCATCTGATCGATACGCGTTTGCAAATACTGCGGCATCGTCATCAAAAGATCCCAGGTCTGCTCGGGGTTCTTTCTGTACTCGTTGTCCTTCATCAATTCCTTTTGCTCACCGGGGAAGGTCTCGTAGTGATAGTGATATGCAACGATATCAATGTCATCTCCGGCAGCTTCACAGAGCTTGGTTGCCCACTTTTCGCCAAAGCGACGGAAATCGTCACCCCAACCCAACAGCTTGATGGAGGGATCGACCGCGCGCATTGCCTTTGCAAATTTTGCGGTGACCTCGGCAGATTTATCTGCATTGTATCCGCGCTGATCGTAGGAGGTCTCGTTACCGATCTGCCAATAGCGCAGATTGTAGGGATCCTTTACTCCGTGAGAGAGGCGCAGTGCGTTGTCGGGGTCGTTACAGTAAGCAACCCATTCAGCGGCTTCCTCGGCAGTACCAAAGCGATCCTGACCTGCCTTGGGGTATGCCCAATGCATACGACCGTCGGACTCGGTATTGACGCACATCAAAGCCTCGGCACCAACCTCGCGGCAAAATTGCATAAATTCATGCGTACCTACCTGGTTCGAGAACATACCGTCCCAACATTGGTTGTAAAGAGGAATGCGGTTCTCACGCGGACCTACCGCTTCCTTCCAATGGTAGTAAGATGCAAAGCAACCGCCAAAGCGTACCATGGTAGGGGAGAGCTCCTTTACCACGTCCATCAGGCAGGGCTGCCAACGGTCTTTAATATAATCCCATCCCGCATCTACCGAGCTGTCGGCATTGCTGAGCGGCTCCATAAATTGCATATAAAGATAGGGGGAGATGGTGTGCTTTTTTTGCGTTGAAACGTTGATTTTTTTCATGATTCAATCTCCTTGATAATAATTTAAAAGGAAAAGAAAATCCTACTACTATTATTTTATCGAATAAAAGCCGCAAAAGCAATATACAATCGTACAATATTTTAGCATATCGTTCAAAAAGTGAAAAAATATTATAAAAAAATCATTTTTAAAGGATTATAATTGATAGATTGTTCAGAAAACGCCGCTTTTTTATCACCTTTTAAAAAGCTTGAAAAATTGAACGAAAATTTGAAAAATCGCTTGACTTTTTCCTGATTTGTGATATAATAATATGCGATTTTGCTTTTGCGGAGGATTGGACATGGAGCAAAAATTTTCCTCGCCCGAATACCGTCGCTCACGCGCGGCGTATATGCTGGAATGTATGTTCGAATACTTTGTTTCTTTGCTTTTGGCAGATGCTTTTTTGGCAAAGCTGCTCTCCAGCGTAGGGTTTAACGATGGAGAAATCGGCATCATTTCTTCCTTTATTTCGTTGGCGTTCGTTTTTCAGCTGTTCTCGCTTTTGCTTGCAGGGAGCGCAGGTGGAAACAAACGAATGATACTGACGTTTGACCTCATTGGTCAAACTCTCTTCTTTGCACTGTATTTTTTGCCGTTTGTCGGCATTAACGATTCGGTGCGCCGTGTGCTTGTTTACGTGTTTATCATTGGCGCATACATGAGCAAATACCTCGTTTCCACGTTTTTGTTCCATTGGGCAAACAGCTACGTCGATCCGCAAAAGCGTGCATCCTATTCGGGCTGGAAGGAGATCGTCTCTCTGATCGGCGGTATCATCTTCACGCTTTCCATGGGCGCGATATTTGACTGGTTTGAGGCGAATGACCGACTTTCCGACGGATTTTTATTCCTTGCCATCACCATTCTCATTGCAAACGCTTGCCAGTTCACCTGCTTGCTGTTGATCAAGCGAAAAGAACCGCAGACCGAAGCGCAAGCGCCCAAAAAGAAGTTCTCCGACATTTTGCACCACACCTTGGGTAACAAAAATCTGCGCCGCTTGATCATCATCGCAATTCTTTGGAAGTGCGCGCAGTACTTTACCGTTGGCTTTATGGGCACGTTTAAAACCGACACCATGGGCAACGGCTTGGGAATGACCGTATTGATGGTGCAGGTCATTACCATGGTGGGCAACGTCGCACGAATCGGCGTGACCAATCCGCTTGCAAAGTATTCGGATAAGCGCTCCTTTGCCGCGGGCTTTTACCTTTCTATGTTTATTGCCGCCGCCGCATTTTTGTGTACCGTTTTCACTACCGACGGCACGTGGTATCTGATCATCGGCTACACGGTGTTGTATGCGGTCTGCGCCGCAGGAAGCGGACAAAACGCCTTGAATATGACCTATAGCTACGTTGACTCCAACTACATCGCCGAAGCTATGGCTCTGCAAAACTGCATCAGCGGAGTGTGCGGATTCTTGTGCTCACTCGCCGCAGGAAAGATCCTCAACGCCATTCAATCGGCAGGGAACACCCTGTTTGGCATTCATCTGTACGGACAGCAATTTCTTTCTCTCATTTCGGTCACCCTTTGCGTTGTGTGTATCATCTATATGCGCCTGACCATTATGAAGGAAAAGGTCATTAAGCAATAAATCAAAAAATAAGATTGCGGTCTCAAACGCAAATGCATTTGAGACCGCAATCTTTATGTTATGTAATGATTTTTAATCAAGCTTTTTCTTCCAGCTCAACGGTAGCCGAAACGATGAACTTCTTTACCGATTCAATGATCTTTTCGCACTGCGGCTTGTTGTCGTAGGATTCACCGATAAAAGCGGGAGCAGAGCCAATGTTCTTGAGCACGTAACGGAAGTTGCCGAACTTGTCGCGGTCAACAAAGAAGTTGCCAACGTAAGCGGCGCGCTTAAAGGATTCCACACCCTTGCGGCAAGCGGCTTCGGTTGCATAGTAACGGCTGGAGTAGAGGATCTGACCGTTGTTTGCAAGCAGATAGAATGCAAACTGATCGGCTTCTTTGCAAATTTCAAATTTACCCATCTTCGGGGTCTCTTCCTCAATTTTTGCAATTGCTTTCCAGTCAATATCGTCGGGGGTCTTTTTAGAGATCTTTGCGGCTTCAAAAGCAGTCAGTGCTTCCTTGGTGGGGGTGTAGCGAATGATCTTTGCATTGTTTGCAAAGTTCTTTACCGACTCGGCACACTTTTGGCACTGATCCTTAGTGGTATAGTTTTCGCCGTAATACTTGCGCTCCAAAATAAAGCGGTAACGGTCATACTTATCCACGCGAATGTCAAACGTACCCTCGGCAACCGTCTTTTTAAAGGTTTCAATACCCTTAAGAGCACCGATCAGAGTGGTAAAGCTGGGGCTGTCGAACAGAACCTGACCGTTGTTTGCAACCAGGTAGAAGTGATAGCCATCGACCTCCAACTCAAACTCGTACTTACCAACAGCCTTTGCACCGTTCTTTTGAATCTGCTCGTCAGCCTCTGCAATAGCTTGGTCAAATGCCAAACGAACGTCTTCCTCCGTCTTCATAAAGAAGGGGCGAGCGACAACGGTTGTGCCGGCAGGTGCTTTTGCCGCAGGCTTTGCAACGGGAGCAGCTTTTGCCGCAGGTGCTGCGGGTGCCTTTGCCGCAGGAGCGGGAGCAGCCTTTTTGGGTGCGACCTTAGAGGCTGCGGGAGCCTTTGCCGCAGGTGCAGCAGGTGCTTTTGCAGGAGCGGCAGGAGCCTTTTGCTCCGGAACCTTTACGTTGTTGATGGAAGGTCCTTTCTTTTCGGTAGCCGCAGGGGACTCCTTGACCTCTTCCTTTACATCTTCTTTTTTCTTCTTTGAAAACAATCCCATGAGAACCTCCAAATAGATGATCATTATTCTATATTCAATTGTATCACAGTTTTGTCGTAATGTCAACCGCATTTTAAAAAATAAAGAAGATTTTTCAAAAAAGACCTTGACATTACAGCGGTTTTAAGGTACAATTTTGTTAGAGAATCCAAACAGAAAGGAAGCGAACCGTGAACCAAGCCCCAAAAACGCATGTACCGAAAAAAAATAAGGATCAAGAATCGGTCGTAGCAATCTTTTTGCTTTTCATGATCGTATTTATGATTTTGACTACGGCAATCTTGCTGACTCGAACTGCCAAGCATGAGGAGGAGACCACCACAGAGCCTTTACAAAGCGAGAGTGAGAGTGAGACTAACCCTCCGCCTGCTGTCTCAACACCCGTATTTTCGGGCGGTGCTGCCGTTGTGCTTCCTTGGGCAACCGACGCAACCGCCGAACCGGATACTGCGATCGACTCCAAATACGCAGTTTTGATAGATGCGCAAAGCGGCGAGGTCCTTGCGCAAAAGAATTCAACCGTTTTGTTTTCACCTGCATCCATGACTAAGGTGATGACCCTGATCGTGGCGTGTGAACAGCTTACAAATGAGGATCTGGAACGCAAAATTCCGCTCACACATGAGATCGTGGAATACGTTACCACGGGCGAATACTTTGGAACCGAGGTGTCACTTCCCACCGAATCGGGCGGTATGACCTGCATCGGTGACTGTTATTATATCAAAGATCTGCTCTACGGCATCGGCGTGATGTCGGCGGCAGATTGCACCTATATGATCGTGCGTGAGGTTGCGGAAAGCGAGGATGCGTTCGTTGCATTGATGAATGCCAAGGCGCGTGAGCTTGGCTTGCAAAGCACGAGCTTTGATAACGCCGTGGGCTTTGACAGCGCCACCAATACCACTACCGCAGAGGATATGGCGGTCATAATGGCTTACGCCATGCAATGCGAGCTGATTGCCGATATTTTAAAGCCGAGAAGCGAAAATATGGTCATTCAGGCATACTATGAGTACGATGGAGAAGAAAAGACCTATTCCGTTTATCTCAAGCCCTCTATCAAGAGCCGCTTGGATAAGTACCCCGCGTTCTCTCTTGATACCGCCGCGCTGACCGCTACCAAAACAGGCTACACCAACGAATCCTTTATCGTTGTGGCGGCAAAAAGCAAGACCACGGGAAAGAGCTATATTTTGGTGTTGGGAGATGCCGCGGGAGATACGCAGGAAAGTCTGACTCAAAAATTCAAAAATACCATGATCGACGTGGAATATATGTTGAATACATACGTTTCTTAACTCATACGGGAGCTGTCACTTTTTGTAAAAAGAGACAGCTCCCGTATCTTTTTGTGCGCCTCTTTCATATACTGTCAAGAAAGTATATGCAAGGAGGCGTTTTATCATGCTTATTACCAAGCCTTATAACCGCAAAAGAGCGGTGGAATATGCAAAAACGTGGGCGCTGTCGCGCAATCCGCTCTTTTTTGATTTTACCGGAATCGGGGGCAACTGCACCAACTTTGTTTCGCAGGCGGTGTTGGCAGGGAGCTGTACCATGAACTACACACCGGGCTTTGGATGGTACTATCTTTCTCCCGATGACCGTGCCCCTGCGTGGAGCAGTGTGGAGTTCTTTTATGACTTTCTTACGCAAAAGGAAGAATTCAAAGCGCAAAATGGCGGTGTAGGGCCGTTTGCACGGCAGGTGGAACGGGCAGAGGTCGAAGTTGGTGACGTGGTACAATATGCCAACACCGAGGGAGATTGGTATCACAGTGTGATCGTAACGGGAATAGACGGAGAGGAGCTTTTGGTCAGCGCACAGTCAAACGATGCACTCGATCGACCCATTTCAAGCTATAACTTTGCCGCGGCACGCTTTTTGCATATCGAAGGTGTGCAAATTGAATTGAGTGACGATTTCTGCTATCAAATTTTATTGAACGGCGGCGTGGAATCCGATGGGAATGCACCTACCGCCTAAATGCTTACGATTCGTAATCCTGCATCAACAGCATCAGCTCTGCCCACGTTTTTGCGTAAATTCCCGTTTTCAGACGCTCACGCTCCGTGGATGGCAGGGTAGAGCATTTTACTTCACTCACAGTCACCAAATATCCGTCGGCAGTAAATACGGCGATCCGATCTCCCGACGTGCGCAGAAAAAAGCCACTTTCGGGCATTTGTGTATCCTCTGGTTCTAACGGTGCAATTACAGCTTGCTCCTGCTCGGCTTTGAGATCGGATATGCAAGCATCAAGCGTTGCAACCAAATCCGCCGCGCGCTCCTCCCATACCGTTGTTTCGGCAACTGCGTTGCGCATCACGACCAAGGCTGTAATGGAAAGCACCAGGCAAATGATCAATAAAAAAGCGCAAAGTACCGCAAAAATTTTTGAAATCTCCATTCCTTTTCTCCATTCTCATTTTTATGCAAAAGATGTAATCATAGCATTTCCGCTTTTGCGCTTGATATGCAAAAAAATCGGAAATACTAATCAAAAAAACAAAAGGAGAAAAAGAATGTCAAAGCAGGCGCATGAGAGCACCAAAGGCCGCACCAAAAGCGTTTTGTGGATCGTGATTGCATCGCTTTTGTGGAGTGCGGTGCTTGCAAGCTTCCTTTTTGGATACTATCTGGAGCAAAATTTCACAACGGACGCCTCTGCGTTGATCGTAGGTCAAAACGCCGTGCCGCA
>JAZQYE010000303.1:0-24513 GCA_045633385.1 Eubacteriales bacterium
TCTCCAAAGCTGAAAAATCTGTATTTTTCAGCAACGGCGGTGTGATAAGCTTCCATCACCTTTTCCTTGTCGTAAAGAGCGGATACGAGCATGAGCAACGTGCTCTCGGGCAAGTGAAAATTGGTAATGAGCGCATCGACCGCCTTGAATTTGTAGCCGGGATAGATGAAAATGCCCGTGTCACCGCTCATAGAAGGAACGGTACCGTCCTCGCGTGCCACGCTCTCAATGGTGCGGCAAGAGGTGGTTCCCACGCAGATCAACCGCCCGCCTGCGGCTTTGCGCTCGTTGATGATACGCGCGCTCTCCTCGGGAACAGAGAAAAACTCGGTGTGCATCACGTGGTCGGTAATATTCTCCTCCTTTACGGGACGGAAAGTGCCCAAACCAACGTGTAGCATGACGGGAGCAATGGCAATGCCCTTTTCTTGGATGCGCGCCAACAGCTCGGGCGTAAAATGCAAGCCCGCCGTGGGTGCCGCCGCCGAGCCCTCCTCGCGCGCATATACCGTTTGATAGCGGCTGTTATCTGCCAAGCGCTCGGTGATGTAGGGCGGCAGGGGCATTAAGCCAACGATGCTGAGCACGTCATAAATGTTGGCGTATTTTTCTTTATCATAGGTAAAGTGAATGAGGCGGTTCCCTTCCTCCACAATGTCGGTCACCTCACCCAAAAGCATACCCTCACCAAACACCAGCTTCATACCAATGCGTGCGCGTTTGCCGGGCTTGACCAAACACTCCCACGTATCCAAATCACGCTGACGGAGCAATAAGAGCTCGATCAACGCCTCCTCCCTACCCTCTACGTGTCCGTACACGCGTGCGGGAATGACCTTGGAGTCATTGATGACCAATACGTCGCCCTCGTTTAAGTAATCGAGGATGTCATAAAAATGACGGTGCGTAATGCTCCCCTCGGCTCTGTCAAGCACCATTAAACGGGACTCGTCCCTTTTTTCCATCGGGTGCTGTGCAATCAGCTCATCGGGAAGATCGTAATAAAAATCTGCCGTGCGCAGATCGGTCTTGGGCAGAGAATTGACAATTGCGTTGCTCATAAAATAAAAATCCTTTGTTCTTCATTCGCATTTTTGTATGCGTGTCATATACTGTACTATCCGATAGACGGATCAACCTGATAACATTATACATCAAAATGCTTTGATTTGCAACCGTTTTTGCGAAAAACTCGTTTCGCAAAGCGATTTTCTCAAAGCTGTAAGGAGGTTCACGTTTGTATGAGTCTTGCAAAACAGACTGTATTCAAGGGTGTTGCCACGGCACTGATCACTCCCTTTTACAAGGGTGCGATCGATTACGAAGCCCTACAAAACATGATAGAGCTGCAAATCGGCAGCGGTGTTTCCGCTCTGCTGTTGGCAGGAACCACCGGTGAGGGAACGACCCTGACCACCGACGAATACGCCGCGCTGATTGCCCTTGCCAAACGGCAGATCGACGGTCGCGTACCGCTTTTGGCAGGGTGCGGTGCCAACTCCACCGCGCACGCGCTGGAGCGTACTGCCGCCGTATGTGAGGGTGGTGCCGACGCGCTGTTGGCGGTTACCCCCTATTATAACAAGACCAACGACCGCGGCATTTTACTGCACTACCGCGCCATTGCCGATGCGGCAACCAAGCCGATCATTCTTTACAACGTCCCCTCCCGCACGGGCTTTTCCATGACCATGGCGCACTATCGGGAGCTGGCGGCGCACCCCGGCATCGTAGCGGTCAAGGAAGCCTCGGGAGACCTTGGACTGTTAGAGGCACTTTGTGCCGAATGCGGTGACCATTTGGACGTTTACAGCGGAAATGACCACCAAACCGTCGCCTCCATGCGCTTGGGTGCATGCGGCATCATTTCGGTGTATTCCAACCTTTATCCGCGCAAGATGTGTGAGATCTGCCGCCTTTGCGCCGCAGGAGAATACAAGCTCGCATACCAACGGCAAAAGGCTTGTATCCCCCAAATGCAGGCACTGTTTTGGGAGGTCAATCCCATTCCCGTCAAGCACGTTGCCGCAAAAATGGGATTGTGCAAGCCCGAATACCGCTTACCGCTCTGCTCTCCCACCGCCGACGTAGCAGTGCGGCTCAACGAACTGTTCCGCGTTTGAGATCACAGCTTCAGGGGGTGCTCCCCGTCCTTCGGCATCCCCTGATCCGCACGTTTGCGGTAATCGCTCGGCGTTACGCCGTACCGCTTGGTAAACGCAGTGCGAAAATATTTGACGTCCGAAAAACCGCACAGCTGTGCGACCTCCTTGATACCGTAATACCCCGAGCGCAACAGCGTACAAGCATGAAAAAAGCGCAACTCCTGCACGCTCTGCCACGGGGAAACGCCAAAGCTGACGTGATAGATACGGCGAAAATAGACCTCGCTGACGTGGCAAAGCTCTGCCAAAAACGCCACCGTCAGATCGGGATCCCGATAATGCTCCTTCAAATACGTCACCGCAGGCAAGATCACGGGGGGCACGTGCACCTCGCTCCTTTGACTCGTTTTTTCGATCTGATCAAAGATGCGGTATAACAGCGCCATACAGGCATTTTGCCCTGCGTGCTCTCCGTTTGCTTGCCATTCCCGAAAAAGCTGAAAAAAGAGCTCCTCCACACCGTCGGCGTGTAAAACGGTGAGCTCCTTTTCCTCCTCCCCGTAACAGCACAAGCGCAGAATGATCAGCTCCTCGTCGCTTCCAAAACGGTGATACTCCACCCCTGCCGGAATATAGATCACGCTTTTTTCGCCTGCGTAATACTCCTTTTCGCCTGCCAAAAAACGACTGCCGCCGCGCAGGCGGTAGCCTAACGCGCTGTACGTGCGCCCCGTGGCGTGATGCCCCTGAATGCCCTTTCGGCAAACGTGATACGCGCCAACCAACCGATACGCACATTTTGAATTTTTGTAAAACATACCGTCGCCTCCGTTTCTGTCACTATTATAGCAAATTCAGTTTCGAAATTCAACCCTTTTCTGTCATTTTTTTAGTTGCTTCGGCGTGTATTTTGTGTTATACTTGTCTTAATCAACAACAAGGAGGCTCGGATATGATCGACCTGAACCGTTCCAAAGAATGCCGCATCAAAAGAGCCAATACCGATTGGTGGATCCACGAGCAGTCCATGGTAGGCAACAACGGCATGACCTACGTCGTCTATTGCACCGATATGGGCGAGATCCGCATCAAGGAGTTTGACGCAAAATGCAGTCGCACACCCTCGCGCGATGTCTGCCTCTGTCGTCTCAACTGCAACTATGCCGACGAGCACAATGCCCCCTCTGTCTGCGTCATGGAAAACGGCACCATTGTAGTGGCGTACACAGGTCACGGTACGGGACACGCCCTATATTATCGCATCACGGAACGCCCTTATGATATTCTTTCCTTCGCTCCTTCGCAAGCATTGGAGTATGCCGAAGCCGTTACGTATGCACAGCTGTTCGAAAACACCACGCGCGGTGAGCTGTGGCTCTTTACGCGCGTACGCGGTGTAACGTGGGAATTTCGTTATTCGAACGACGTAGGAAAGACTTGGAGCACACCCAAGGTTTTCCTCGAATCCAAAGCCGGGGGCTTGTTTTATTTTGATACACACCGTATGCTGGTCTCTGAAGCTCAAACGGGAATGCAAGACGGGAAAGGCGTTCGTGAGCAATGGCTTTTTGCAATTTACGGACATCCTCGTATTTCCAAGGATCACACCGTCAGAAGCGGCATTTTTGACGCTGACGGCAACCTTTTGACCATGAATGGAGAAAAAACGGGAATCAACCTCTACCAGGGCGACAAACTGAACTTGGAGGAGCTGGTAAAGGTTTACGAATCTCCCGTGGGTACAACGGTGCGTCTGTGTTCCGTTTCTGCCGTTCCGCCTTTTCGCGTAGGTGTGGCAAGCTTTGTACTCAACGAGCCGGATACCATCACCTATTATTCGGCAACCTGGCGTGATGGAAGGTGGAATCTTTCCGATCCGATCGCCAAGGGTGGCGAGTTCCTCTCGCCTGTTACCGTAGTTGACGGCTCGCAGACCTACGTAGGCGGTATGACGTATTATTACGGTGTTGGCGAAGCGGGCTTGCACCCGAATGATCCCGTCCCCACCTGCACCAACCGCATTTATCTGGCACGCTTTGACGGTGAAAACCGCGTGTTGGAAAGCTATCTCTCTACCGATTTGGGAAAGAGCTACAAGCTTGAACAGGTCATTCGTTCGATTCCAAAGGACCGCGGGATCAAGATCTGGCGCCCTGTGGTGCCGATCTTTGCGCAGGACAACCTCCCCGTGTATTGGCACGAGGGCATTTACGGTGCGCACACGGGCGGCTGGCACAGCGACGTTGTGACGTACGTAGAATACGACGATTGAAAGAACCGAGGTGTTTAAAATGAAGGTTTGTTTTATTGGTATGTGTGGACACTCGATGCAGGCATATCGCACCCTGAAAGCGCGCCCTAACACTGTATTTTGCGGCGTTGCGGCAGGTAGTGAGCATGAGAACATGATGGTGTCCTTCGATAGCTCTGTTCCCTTTTATTCCTCCTATACAAAAATGCTGGACGAGACCAAACCCGATCTTGCGGTGGTCTCCCCTGTGTTCGGTTTGACCTCGCAGGTCATTTTGGAATGTACCGCGCGCGGCATTGACGTGTTTTCCGAAAAGCCCGTGGCGACCACCCTTGCCGAATTGGAGCGCGTGGAAAAAGCGGTCAAGGAGAGCGGCATTCGTTTTTGTGCTATGCATTACCTGCGCTATGATCCTGCGTTTTATCACGGCATCGAGCTTGTGCGCAATGGCGCGATCGGTGACGTGCGCCTGCTCACCGCACAAAAAAGCTACCGCTACGGCACGCGCCCCGCTTGGTACTCCGAGCGTGCGCTCTATGGCGGAACTATCCCTTGGGTCGGTATTCACGCCATTGATTGGGTCTATGCATTTTCCGGCAAGCGCTTTTTAACGGTCACAGCACAAAGCGTCGGCTCACCCGAAATGACGGCACTCTGTCAGTTCGAAATGGAGGACGGTGTTATGGCGTCGGTCAATCTTGACTATTACCGTCCCGAAGCCGCCCCGACGCACGGTGACGACCGCATTCGCTGTGCGGGTACCAAGGGCGTTTTGGAGGTGCGCGACGACGTGATCCATCTGATCAACGAAAACGGTGCGCAAGAGATCACTCCGCCACCTGCCCCCGACCTGCTGGACAGCTTTTTGGACGGAACCTGTGTGCTGAGCGTCGACGAGATCTTTTATCTGACCCGCGTTGCGCTGACGGCACGTGAATCTGCCGACCGAAAGCAGACGTTGCCGATCGCATAAGGAGGAGAAAATGAAGATTCTTTTAGTAGGCGCAGGTGGCTACGGGTCTCTTTACGTTCGTCAATTGCTGGAGCATCAAGCCGAGCATGACGTTGTTTGGGAGGGTATCGTCGATCCTTACTTTGACTCCTGCGCAGATAAAGCGGATATCCTGAAAGCAGGCGTTCCCGTATATGCAACCATGGAGGAGTTTTACGCCGCTCATACGGCAGATCTCGCCATTATCAGTACACCCCCTTTCCTGCATTGCCGGCAAAGCATTTGCGCATTGGAGCACGGCTCCTACGTGCTTTGCGAAAAACCGTTAGCCCCCACCCCCGAGGAGGGAGAGCAGATGCGTGCCGCCGAGGAGCGTTACGGTAAGTTCATTGCAATTGGCTATCAATGGTCGTTTTCCAAGGTGATACACGCACTCAAGCAGGATATTTTGGAAGGCAAGCTCGGTGCTCCCGTTTTGCTCAAGACTTTGATCTGCTGGCCGCGCAACCGCGCGTATTACGCACGCGGCGGCGGTTGGGGCGGAAGGATCAGCCGTGACGGTGTCATGATTTTAGACTCCGTAGCCTCTAATGCCTGCGCACATTACGTACATAATATGCTCTTTTTGTTGGGCAAGGATATGGGGAGCACAGCAGAAGCGACCGCTGTAAGCGGCGACTGCCTGCGTGCCAACGATATTGAGAATTTTGATACCTGCACCCTGCGCATCAGCACCGACTGCGGTGCCACGCTTTATTTTGCGGCATCTCACGCCACGGATCGTGTGCGCAATCCGGAGTTCGTTTACCAATTTGAAAATGCGGAGGTCAAATTCTCCGAGGAGGATGGCTCACAGATCACCGCTTATTTCAAAAACGGTGAGGTCAAGATCTACGGTGACCCCTTTGCAGATGGTTTTTGCAAGCTGTGGGATTGCGTGGCGGCAATCCGTACGGGTAGAAAGCCGATCTGCACCGTTCAAACGGCAATGCCGCACACGCTTTTGATCGATAAGATCTATCACACCATTTCCGTTCAAAAATTCCCTTCCGATCGTATTTTGGAAAACGATCAAAACGGAATATACGTAAAGGAACTATTTGAAGGCATTTGCCAAGCGTACGATCGCTGCGCACTTCTTTCCGAGTCAAAATAAACCACCGTGGGGAAATGTGGAAGCATTTCCCCCGTTTGTTATGAAAAAGTCAAGCTTTGATCACTTTTTTTGCAAAAAAACAGTTGACAAGTTGCAACATCTGTATTATAATTATTGGGTAAAACGAGTGTTTTTTGCGAAACATAACGCCAAGAACCTGCATTTTATGCATTTTTGCGGCTTCAAACTTGCAAAATTCGCCCCAATGAAAAGGAGATATACCATGAGCATTCAAAACGAGTATTTGAAGAAAGTACTGGCTGACGTTATCGCCCGTAACCCCGGCGAAAACGAGTTCCACCAAACCGTTAGCGAGGTTCTCGAGTCCCTCGAGCCCGTTGTGGAGCAAAGCCCCATTTACATCGAGCGCGGCATCATCGATATGATGGTCGAGCCCGAAAGAATCATCAAGTTCCGCGTTCCGTGGGTTGATGATAACGGCAAGGTTCAAGTTAACCGCGGCTTCCGCGTACAGTTCAACAGCGCAATCGGTCCTTACAAGGGCGGTCTGCGTTTCCACCCTTCCGTAAACGAGAGCATTATTAAGTTCCTCGGCTTTGAGCAAACCTTTAAGAACTCCCTGACCGGTCTTCCTATGGGCGGCGGTAAGGGCGGCTCCGACTTTGATCCCAAGGGCAAGTCTGACGGAGAGGTTATGCGCTTCTGCCAGAGCTTTATGACTGAGCTCCAAAAGTACATCGGCCCCGATACCGACGTTCCCGCAGGTGACATCGGCGTTGGCGCACGCGAGAGCGGCTATCTGTTTGGTCAGTACAAGAGACTGCGTGACGAGTTCACCGGCGTTCTGACCGGTAAGGGTCGCTCCTACGGCGGTTCTCTCATTCGTCCCGAGGCTACCGGCTTTGGTGCTGTTTACTACACCGCTGAAATGCTGAACACCTACGGCGAAGAGATCAAGGGCAAGACCTTTGCAATCTCCGGCTTCGGTAACGTTGCTTGGGGTACCGTTATCAAGATCAATGAGCTTGGCGGTAAGGTCGTTACCATTTCCGGTCCCGACGGTTACGTTTACGATAAGGACGGCGTTTCTACCCAGGAAAAGATCGACTTTATGCTGGAGATGCGCGCATCCTGCCGCAACCGCGTAGAGGATTACGCAGATAAGTTCGGCGTTCCCTTCTTTGCAGGTCAAAAGCCTTGGGGCGAAAAAGTTGACGTTATCATGCCTTGCGCAACCCAGAACGAGGTTAACCTGGACGACGCTAAGAAGATGGTTGCAAACGGCCTGAAGTATTACGTAGAGGTCTCCAACATGCCTACCACCAACGAGGCAGTTGCATACCTGCAGGCAAACGGCGTAGTCGTTGCTCCCTCCAAGGCAGTTAACGCCGGCGGTGTTGCAGTATCCGGTCTTGAAATGTCCCAGAACTCCATGCGTTACAGCTGGTCTGCCGCTGAGGTCGATGCAAAGCTGAAGGACATCATGAAGAACATTTACGACAGCTCCGTAGCAGCCGCAAAGAAGTACGGCATGGAAGGCAACCTGGTTGCAGGTGCTAACATTGCAGGCTTCCTCAAGGTTGCAGACGCAATGCTCGCTTACGGTGTAGTCTGATTTTAAACAGATATCTTTTATCAATCACCATAAAAATGGGGTGAGTCAAATGCAACTTGCATTGGCTCACCCCTCTTTGGGTTTTAATTCAAGCTTTCCAGCATATCCGCATTCGCGCGGTAATCGGCAGGGGTCAGAATGCGTTCTTCCCCGTCCGCCTTTTGCTTGGTCTTGCCCGTTTCGTACATGAATACACCGTTGTATCCGATCTCGTCCAGCTTTTTCATCACGGCTTTCCAATCCAACAGTCCGTCACCGGGCAACCAATGACGCTCATTGATAAAATCGTAGTCGGAGACGTGCAGAGTGACGATATGATCCTTCAGCGCCTCGATAAAAGCAAGCGGATCCTCCTGCAATAAATGGTTGGTATCAAAGCAGGCGCGCAAGTGGGGGTGCACCGACAAAAGGCGCAACAGCTCCTCGGAGTTTTTGGCAAGACAGGTACGCGGCAGATTTTCCACCGCCACAACGATGCCCTCCTTTTGAGCGACCTCAGCCAAGCGAAACAGCGAATCCTGTGCTACACGCATGGTCTGTGCACGGTCCTCGTCCGCGATCGGCTCACCTGAGGGATGAATAACTGCATAACGGTACCCTTCTGCCGCGGCACGGCAAAGCCACGTCGCTTGGTATTCCACGGCGGCGTTGCGCTCTGCGGCATTCAGCAAGGCAACGTTATACACCTCAAACGGCCAAAAACGCATGTGAAAGGACCACGGCAAAAGCTCCTCGGCACGCAGATCCTTCGTGACCTGCTTCAGATCCAATACGTCGTAATGCGTATCGGAAACGCTGACCTCCACCGCTCCGATCCCGTTTTGGCGGTACGCGGCAAAATTCTCGCGTGTCAAGCCCTCCAGCTTGGTAGAAACACCGATCATTCGTTTCATGCTTCTATCCTCTTACTTTGCAACCGCTTCCTTGATCATCTCGTTGATGCGCTCGCGAATCGCCAACAGCGTTTCGGCATTGTGCGCACAACGGTCAAAGCGAACTTCCTTGCCAAACAGTTTTTCAATTTCTGCAACAACAGCGTCCTTGCCGTAGTACTGCTCTGCCACCTTCATGGCGCGTACGTCCTGCAACGCCTCGTAGAAGGAGAGGATACGAATGGATTCCAGCGCCGTGCCGTCGCAAGCAGGATAGACCGAAAAGGCATCACCTGCAGGGAAGGTACAGCCGGAGGAAGGATCGAGATAAGGGTTGATCGCATCGCGCGAGCGCAGATTGTTGTAGAAGTTATAGCCCCATTGCAAAAAGCCGACGATGTTAAACTTATACATTTGCATACCGATGGAGCGCGTACGCCACAGAGGCATTGCAATAAAGCGGTTGGAAACGTCGATGCCTTGGCTGCAGCAGTAGTACGTCCAAAGTCCGGGTACCTGACCCTCAATGAAAGGCTCAATGTGGTTGCTTGCGGGAATCGGAACCTTTACAACGCCCTGCTGATAAAACTCGTAGTTGGAGAGCGCATCCATAATGGGATAATCCTCGAGGAATTCGATAACGATATCCTTTGCGGCACGGTAATTGTCGATCTGCTCCTTGCTCGGCTCGTCGGAAATGTGGAAGTAGCAACGCTTATCGTCGCCTCTTGCCTTCATGTGAGCGAGGAACGCAGGCAGGAATGCACGCAGGTATGCGGAATACGCCTCACCCGTTGCCTCAGTCTCCCAACCGAAGATGCGCTTGTACTCACCGTCCACCGTAGCCATGATCTTGGGTGCGTGCTCAACGCCCCATTGGGTAAAGAGATGCGCGATCTCAAAATATTTGATGCCTACACGGTCGCACATATCGATCCAACGGTCGAGCTTATCAAAGCCAAAGCTGTACTCACCGTTGGTCACGGTAACGTCCACGAGCTGAACGGTGGTACGCTCGCCGCCGATCTGGGTATCCAACGGAGGGGTGTGAATGGGGGTAAGCAGCATATTGATGCCGTTACGAACAGCGGTAGCGGCAAAATTCTCAACGATTCTCCAATGCTCCTCCGACCATGCGGGCACGTTATAATAGTTGACCAAGCAATCGCAATGGAACCACTGCGTCAGGATCATATCCTGTGCGGGCAGGAGCGCGTCAATGATCTCCAGCTTCAGCTGATCCTCGCTCTTCTGCGTGCCGTCCTCGTCTATCAGCTTAACCGTAACGGTATATTCGCCTGCGGGCAATCGATCGCACAGATCCAACTCGATCCAAGCGGCTTGCGTTTGACCAATCAACACCGAAACACTGCCGTCGTACTGCAAGGGAGAGAGCAGGTCGGGATACAGACCGGGCTCATTTTTTAAGTAGTTATCGTCGCACTCTACGTAAAAAGACGGGACCTTAACGAATACACTTTCCACCTCACGTACGGAAACCAGCTCTGAAGGTATCCCCTCAACGCTCAATTGCAAGATACGGCGTCCGCATCGACCCATTTTTACACTGCCGTCGTCGGTGTACAAGAGCTGCCAGGAGACACGCTCGTTGCGCAGGGCAGAGAGCTTCTTTAAGGTCTGAAAAGATCTGATATCGGAATTAAAAAAGCATTTTTCCATAGAGGAAACAAATTTAGTTTGAATCATAGCACTCACACGAAAATCCTTTCTGATAGTGATAGCATCAGTATAGCATAAAAAAACGCACTTTGCAAGAGTATTCCTTGAATTTGATCTAAATTTACAGAAAAGGTGCAAAAACAGAGAAAAAAACACTTGCAATGCGGCACGTATCATGGTATAATGAAGACAGCGTAACGCATTTGCGAGATTTACATTGATTTAGGAGACGAACGTATGAAAATTGCTTTGATTGCACACGATAAGAAAAAGGACGATATGATCAAGCTTGCCGTCAAGTTCCGCGAGGCGCTGGCTCCCCACGAGCTATACGCAACCGGCACAACGGGCACCATGGTCATGGGCGAAACGGGACTTAAGATCACCCGTATGAAGAGTGGCCCCTTGGGCGGCGACCAACAGATCGGCTCGATGATCGCAGAGGGCAAATTGGATCTGGTCGTATTTTTGCGCGATCCCCTGACGGCACAGCCCCACGAGCCCGACGTTTCGGCGCTCCTTCGCCTGTGCGACGTACAAAACATTCCGCTTGCAACCAACGTCAAAAGCGCGGAGATCATGCTCGAGCGTCTTGCTTGATACCTTTTCAAAAAGTTCAAAAAGTCCGTTCCCTACTTTGGTAAGGAACGGACTTTTTTGTTACTTCAGTTTACGTCTGATAGCCCCGATGAGCTTGCCGATCTCCATGACCACAAGGGGAACGAAGATCAAGCCAAGTGCGATCAGATACAGGTGCGCGGGGAGCATAACGAGCCCGAACGCAATGCCAACAGGCGTAAAGAGCACCAATGCCACAAGGGATACCGATGCCAACGCCGCCAGATTGAGCGTGCGGTTGGAGAAGGGGCCGATTTTGAAGATGGAATGCTCACTTCTCATATTGAACGCCTGAACGACCTGCGAAAGTGCAAGGATCATAAACGCCATGGTCTGACCCTGCTCCAGGTTTGCGTCAACGCCACCCCAGCCGATCCAAAAGCCGATGAGCGTCAGCGCCGCAAACATCATACCCTGCAATACCACGCGAACACCGAGGCCGTTTGCAAAAATACCCTCGTTTTTGGGCTTGGGCTTGCGATCCATCACGTCGGATTCTACTGCCTCCATGCCAAGTGCAATGGCGGGCAGGCTGTCGGTAACCAGGTTGATCCACAACAGCTGCATGGAAAGCAGAGGCGTTTTTGCCCACAGGATCATGGAAAGGAATACCGTAATGACCTCACCGATATTGGTTCCAAGCAAGAAGCCGACTACCTTTTTGATGTTGGCGTAAATGCCGCGACCTTCCTTGACTGCCTCGACGATGGTTGCAAAGTTATCGTCGGTCAAGGTCATATCCGAAGCGCCCTTGGCGACGTCGGTACCCGTAATACCCATGGCACAGCCGATATCCGCCGCCTTGAGTGCGGGCGCATCGTTTACACCGTCACCCGTCATGGAAACGACCTGACCGCGGCGTTGCCATGCCTTTACGATGCGAATCTTATTTTCGGGAGATACACGCGCATAGACCGAGATCTGTGCAACCTGTGCATCCAATTCGGTATCGTTCATTGCATCGAGCTCCGCACCCGTAATGGCGCGGTCGCCCTCCTCCAAAATACCCAATTCACGCGCAATGGCAGAAGCCGTTACCACGTGGTCGCCCGTGATCATAATGGGCTTGATGCCTGCACGACGGCAGGTTGCAACCGCCACCTTTGCCTCGGGACGGGGCGGGTCGATCATACCGACAAGTCCCATAAAGGTCAAGCCGTTTTCCAACTCCTCGGAGACGGGATTTGCGGGAACGGTATCGATCTCCTTATAACCGATCGCCAACACGCGCAACGCGTTCTCGCTCATTCGCTCGGTCATTTCCTTTGCCTTTTGCAAATCTCCCTTTACGCATCTGACTGCCATCATGTCAACCGCGCCTTTAACGATGACGACGTTTTTGCCGTCGATGCGGTTAACGGTGGTCATCAGCTTGCGGTCGGAGTCAAACGGGATCTCTGCCAAACGGGGAGATGCCGCATTGAGTGCCTCCTTTGGCATTCCGTTTTTGTGTGCCGCCAAAACGATAGCCGTTTCGGTCGGGTCACCAATGTGCTTTTCGCTCTCGCCTTCAAAAATAACGGAGCCGTCACAGCACAATGTTCCCCACGCCAACAGCTTTTTGATCTCCTCGCTGTTTTGCGCATGAATATCCTCGGTGTTCTCTGCGCCGTCAAGATATGCCTTGACCAGCGTCATGCGGTTTTGGGTCAGCGTACCCGTTTTATCCGAACAGATGATAGACGCGCTGCCCAAGGTCTCTACCGCAGGCAAACGGCGAATGAGCGCGTTTCTCTTAACCATTCTCTGCACACCGATGGAGAGCACGATGGTCACGATGGCAGGCAAACCCTCGGGAATGGCAGACACCGCCAAGGAGACAGCCGTCATAAAGATATCCAAAGGCTCGGTATCATTGATCAATCCCACAACAAAAATAACGGCGCACGCGGCAATGGCTACAATACCAAGATATTTTCCAAGCTGTGCCAGCTTTTGCTGCAGGGGCGTTTGGGTCTCGCTCTCGTTATCCAGCAGGTTTGCGATCTTACCCATTTCGGTATCCATACCCGTAGCGGTGACCACCGCGGTTGCCGTACCGTAGGTAATGCTGCAACCCGAAAATACCATGTTGTTGCGGTCACCCAAGGGAGACTTTTCCGCCACCTCGGCATCTGCATCCTTTTCGGAAGGAACCGACTCACCCGTCAGCGCCGACTCCTCACTCTTAAGGCTCACGCTGTGCAACAAACGTGCATCGGCTGGAACAAAATCCCCCGCCTCCAGACGAATGATGTCTCCGGGTACCAGCTCTGCGGCATCGATCACACTCTCTTTTCCGTCACGGATCACGCGTGCGTGCGGCGCAGACATATTCTTCAGCGCATCCAACGCCTTTTCGGCTTTACCCTCCTGATAAACGCCCATGATCGCGTTGAGAATGACGATGAGCAAAATGAGCGCAGGCTCAAACAGCTCTCCCCAATTCTGCTCAACGCAAATGACCACGAACGAAACGATTGCCGCGGCAATGAGGATCAGGATCATTACGTCCTTAAATTGATCAAAAAAGCGTTGCACCGCGCTTTTCTTCTTTTTTTCGCGCAAACGGTTTGCGCCATGCTTTTTTTGAAGCTCTGTGACCTGCTCGGCGCAGAGTCCCCTTTCGCGGGACGTGGAAAGCGATTGCAGAGTCTCTTCTTTGGAACGGTTGTGAAACAGCAAATTTACTCCTCCTGTTTTTCTACGCTTGCAATCATTTGAATGTATAAAGCACTCATTTGTTTTTGCATAGCGAAAAATATATAGGCACTCTTGCCGCAAAAGCGCGGAACGTACCCGATACGCTTAATACTATACCATATTTTAATTGCTTTGTCAATGGGATATGCAAATTTTTTCAAAAAAATCGGCGCGACGGTCAAAAGCCGTCACGCCGATCGTGCGTCTGTATGCGTTTTATCTGCGCAATTCCAAAATCTTATCCAGAATGCGCTTGCAGTTATCGTGATCGTTAAAAGCGAAGAAGGCGTCGATGCGCTCACGGTAAACGTCCTTGAGGCGGCACTCATTCTTCATATAATCGATCAGCACCTCGACCGTAGAATCCAGATCGTAGGTCACCTCTCCAAAGCCGTTGCGCTCGTAGTCAAAGTATCCCGGCGTGCAAACGTGCTTACCACCAAAAAACTCTGCCTTATCAAATTGCGCGTACACGATAGGCTTGCGTAAATAAGCAAAATCGAACGCCGCCGAGGAATAGTCGGTCAAAACAAGGTCGCTCTGTGCGTAAACGTCGCGGTACTCGTCGTCGATGGAGAAGAACTTGACGTCCTCGTTTTTTTGATAAAGATCGATCTTGGTAATGGTGTTGGGGTGCGGCATATAGCAAACGGTATAGCCGTACTCCTTTGCCGCCTTTAAGAGACGCTCGTCGTTGATCAAAGCGTTATAAAAACGGAAATATTCGCTCTCGCAAAAAGCGTCGGTAATGCTCCAAACACCTGTAATGGGGTCAACCGCACCCATCAGGTAGCGGCGCCACGTGGGCATGAGCGTAATATAACGCTTTTCATCGTGGTACAAGCGGTCAAAGCGCGCAAAGCCTGTCAACCATACGTCCTTTTCGGTGTAATAATACGTACCGTTGATGATAGATGCGTGCTCGGGATATGCCGCGCAAACAAAGCCCTTGATATCCTTGTTGTAGCGGTTGAGCCAGCCGGAAATATCGTTTTGCGTAATACCGTGTTGCAGGAACACAAAGTTCTTGCGGCGCAAAATATCCTGATACAGAGCCGCATAGCTGGAGAACGGGTTGATAACAAAATCATCGGCGTGCGAGGAAATGATATTGGTAGAAGCCAAATGCAACAGCTTATACTTCCAGGAGTCGCGCGTAATGACGTTGCCCAGTGGCTTCATCATATCATAGCCAGTACCCTTGTTGATAACGTAGTAGTATCTCGCTTTTTTGAAGCGGATCTGCTTGAGATAACGGAAGAACGCCTCGCCGTTGTCGCCGCACTTGTTCAGTCGGTCGGAAATGAGCCAGATCTCCTTATGGATAAAGAGCTTGATCAAGCGCAACAAAATTCTTGCAAGAACCGTCTTTTTAGCGCCGAGGTCGCCGCAGTTCCAAAGCTCGCGCAAATACTTTCTCTCGCGCGTGCGGCGGAGCTTGCCTTGATTTTTGGAGATCATCAAAGCGTTTTTGCTTAGCGTAAACATCAAATCTCGGTCAACGTAATAGGAATTTTGATACTTAGAGGTCACGGGGAAGAAATTACCCGTGCGAATGGTCTTGTGCAAGACCTTCGTTTCCCCGATCACGCTGTGGAAGGTGATGGCGTTGTGCTTAGCCGTCAGCATACTGCGTGGGATCTCAAAATCGCAAACGCAATAACGGGAGATCAGGCGTCCCAAGCTCTTCACGTTGTCAATGTACGTCATCCTTTTTGTTTGGATCTTGTTGCCGCCCAGCATCAGATAGACCTCATCAATGGAAGCACCAAGCTCTACCACCGATTGGCGCAGGGAAAGCAGAATGGTATCCCCTTCCATTTCCAAAAAGTTCAGCTCCAAGGCATTGTGCGAAAAGCTGTGGTATATGTGATAGTCATCGCCGTAGTAAATGTTTTTGTAGGAGCAGTTGATAAAGCGCTCGCCATGCTTTTGGGCAACCAGCCACAGGCGGGTATCAAAGCTGAGGGAGCGTTGGCGCATGATGACCTCGTCATCGATCTTGGAAACGCAAAGCTCCAGCAAGGAAAGATACTCGGCGAGCTCCTCGTCGTTCAAAATCTCCGGCTTTTCGGCAACCTGGAACTTCCATTGCAGGTCACACATTACGGTGTTTTGCACAAAGCGCGGAATGTAGCCGAATTTACGCTCGGCATAGGTCAACAGTTCCAGAGAGAACAGGCGCAAATAGGTGCTGTACGCCGCTTTTTTGGTGGGCGCAACTGCAACCAAGGAGGTACCGTAGCGGCGGTAATTGTATTGGCAGTCAGCAACCACCCCCAAAAAGGGCTTGTCCATAAAGACCTTTGTCAACTGCTCTGCATCCTCCGCCGTGGGAAGATCGGGGTTAAAGTCCAGCTTTTTGGCAACCTCGTTGCGAATAAAGGAGGTTGCGACCGAGAGCTGCGGATAGATATATTCCTTTTGCAAATTGATGATGCGCGTGCCTCTTGCAAACTTGTCGTTGAGGTGGTGCGGCCCGTTGACCGTACCAAAGAGCATCATGGGAATGGAGACCACGTCGATCAGGTGATCGTTGGCACGGAAGAAGTGATACACCTTTTCCAAGGTATCAAGTGACAAAATATCGTCGGGGTCACAGAAGTTGACGTAACGGCCCGTAGCATACTCCAGACCCGTGTTACGCGCGCGGGAAAGTCCCCCGTTTTCGCGGTGCACCACCACGATGTTGTTGGGATACTTTGCGCCGTAGCGGTCACAGATCTCGCCACAACGGTCGGGAGAGCCGTCGTCCACCAGAATGAGCTGTACGTTCTCCTCAAAGCCGATGGTCTGCTTTAAAATGCTTTCCACAGCCTCGTCGATATATTTTTCTGCCTTGTATATGGAAAATATGATACTGAATTTAAAAGGAAACGGTTTCGTTTCGGTTGCTTTCATACAGGGTTCTCCTATTATACGGTCATGCCGCCGTGCCTGCTCTACAGATCGGTGGGAAAGACCTTGGTATTCAAATATTTTTCATACGCATCGCAAATGCGCTTGACGTCATCACCAAAGATGATCTGCTTGCCGTGATCGAGCCAAAGGATCTTGTTGCACATCGATCTCACCTGCGCAATGGAGTGCGAGACCAGAATGGTGGTAGCACCGCCGTTGATGATGCTCTTCATTTTTGCTTCACTCTTTTTGCGGAAGGAGCCGTCACCTACCGACAACACCTCGTCGAGAATGAGAATGTCGGGGTTGACCAAGGACGCGATCGAAAACGCCAGACGCGATTTCATACCCGAAGAAAGATGCTTAAAGGGGGTATCCTCAAACTCCTGCAATTCGGCAAAGGAAATGATCTCACCGTAGGTCTCGTCCATAAACTTTTTGGTATATCCCAGCATGGCACCGCGCAGGTAGGTATTCTCCTTGACGGTCATCTCCCCGTCAAAACCGCTGGCAAGCTCCAAAAGTGCCGCGATCTTGCCGTTGCAGGTCACACTTCCCTCGGTGGGGATCATGATACCCGATATCGCCTTGAGAAGCGTGGATTTGCCGGCACCGTTGGTACCGATGATACCCAGCATATCGCCGGGGTAAATTTGAAACGTGACGTCTCTGTCAGCCCAAAACTCGTTGACGCGGTAGTTACGCGTCAGCTTGCGGATCAGGTATTCCTTAATGCCGATCTCCTTGAAGTCGCCCTTCATGTATCGAATGGAAACGTGATCGAGTGCTAAAATGGGGGCTGCTTGATTCACTTGCTTTTCTTCCATATTGCGCACCTCCGATCAAATATAGTAGAGGAACTTGTGGTTCATCTTCTTGTAGATCAATGCACCGATCAAAAATACCGCTACCGCATAGCCTACCGCCAACAGATGATATTGCAACGAAGGAAGACAAGGCGCGGCACCGCCGGAGCCGATGACCACCGTACGGAAATATTTGATATAAACGTAAACGGGATTGAGCAGGAAGAATTTTTCGAGATCGCCAAACTGTGCGGGGTTGTAGAAGATTGCCGACAGATACAACAACAGCGTTAAAAATACGCTCCACAAATATTGCACGTCGCGGAAGAAGATGAACATTGCCGACAGGATCAATCCCACGCCGATGTTAAACACGACAAGGCAAAGAATGGGAATGATGAGTGCAAAAAACAGAGGGGTAATGGCAACGTGATCGATCAGACAAAAGATGAGGAATACGACAAAGGTGAGCGAAAAATTGATCAGCGAGGACACGTTGCGCGAAAACAGAAACAGATACTTGGGCACGTTGATTTTGGAAAAGACTGCGGAATTATCCATCAAAGAGGACATGCCGCCGTTGGTAGCATCACTGAAATAAGACCATACCACGTTGCCGCAAAACAGATAGGTGGTATAGTGCTCGATGCCGTTGCCGAAAAACTTGGTAAACACAACGCGCATGACCAAAAGAGTCAACAGCGGCGAGAGCAAGCTCCACAGCATACCGAGATAGGTGCGCTTATATTTCTTTTTAAAGTCTCTTTTGACCAATTCCGTAAACAAAAAGCGATGTCTTTGGAAGGTTTCGACGATCTTGTTCATAAATCCTCCGTTTTGATCTTTTAGCGTTGATTGGAATTCCGTTTGAGTTTAAAGCGAAGCCAGCCTGTAAAATAGCGGATCACCCAACGCAGTCCGATCAAGCCGCTGTCAAATTCGGCGGCAACGCGCTCGCGCGGAGCAACCTCATCCTGCAGTTCAAAATAGCGGTCGGCATCCAGCTGCAAAAAGGTTTGAAGATCCACACCCGTAATGGCTTTAAAAAATTGCGGTCGTTTTGCAAAATCGTACCCCTTGACGTAGTCGCAAAACAGCGCAAAGCCTGCCTGTCTTGCCTCGCCATAGGGCAACAAATGCAATCGCCGCTCGATATATCCCGTAGAAGAAAGATACACGTAGTCGCGGCAGGTGGGCACGTGCTTGCAAATATCCATCATCAAATACCTGCATTCGATATGCTGACGAAAGACCTCAAGATCGTACACGTGCGTCAGAGAACGGTAATTTTCGTTTTGGTAGTGATAATAGTGGTACACCGTTTGATCGATAAGCGCGCACTTGGGTTCAAGCGCGGCAAGCTCCGCCAAAAAGACGACGTCCTCACCCACGCGCATATCCTCGCGGAAGCGCATATTATTCCGACGCAAAAAATCGGTGCGATACAGCTTACAGCAAACGGACCAAACCGAAAAGATGGAATAAAAGGTGGAGTTCTTTGCGCGCGGATCGATCTTTTGCTTTTCGCGGCGAACCTCTTCCCCACGCTCGCAATAAACGTCCTCAAAGCCGCCCATGGAGATATCGTTACCCTTGACGGCACGCAAGAGAGCGGCGTATGCTCCCTCGGGAATGATGTCATCGGAGTCGCAAAAGGTTACGTAATCGCCACTTACTGCATCCAGTGCGCGGTTGCGCACGGCGGCAACACCCATGTTTTGCTCGTTGAGAATAACGCGAATGCGCGGCTCGTTTGCGGCAAGCGTTTGCAACAGCTCGCGCGTGCCGTCATTGGAGCAATCCTCCACGGCAATGATCTCCAATTCGGAAACCGATTGTGAGAGAATAGATCCGATGGCTTTTTCCAGATACGCACGACAACGATAGACCGGCATAATGACGCTTATTTTTTCGCTCATTCCGCGGCACCTCCCTTCAATCGACACAATGACCGATTTTAACATCTATTATTATACCACCAAAGCGCCGATAAGTCAATAGAAATTTTCACACACGCCGCCAAAATCTGACAATTTCATACAACGAGGCTTGTAAAACGGGGTTGAACCAAATCGGTTCAACCCCGTAAAAAGCAATTATTTTTTATTCGTCGTAGCGATAGAATGCATCGTTTTCGTCGGTTTCCTCGGTGCTTTCTTCCTCAGTCTCCTCTACGGGTGCATCCTCGTCAAAATACACGATCTCCTCTTGCGATTCGTCATAAGCCGCAAGCTCCTCGTCGGTTGCATATTCCTCATCAACGTATTCCGCTTCCTCGGCATACTCCGCTTCGGATTGCTCGTATGCGTAAGCGTCGGTCTCCTCCTCGTAAACGACCTGCTCGCCGTCCTCGTAAAAGACCTCCTCCAAAGCTTCGTCCTCCTCGGCGTATGCTTCTTCGGTATATTCGTCGGAAGCCTCCTCGACGTATTCTTCATCGGTGTCGGCTTCAAATACAGCGTATGCATTCTCGTCGGTATCCTCGTCAGTTTCCCCTGCATCGGCATCATCGTCGTATGCAAAGGTCTGCTCGTCCTCGGGCAAGGAGTAGTACGGGTTTGCGGCAGGCTCGATGAATTCCTCATCGTCAAAGACCTCTTCAACCTCCGCTACGTCGCCCTCTGCGTATTCCTCGTAGGACCCAGCACTCTCGTCGGCTTCGGCGGTATATTCCTCATATCCCGCGTCATCCTCATCGGGTGCATCCTCATATATAACGTCCTCGGCAGACTCCTCGTCCATAGCGGCATACGCCTCTTGATCGTCGGCTTGTGCAGGTACTTCGGTGGGATACTGCGTGGGGGTGTCTCCGCCGTTGCGCTTGCGAACGTGGATCATATCGGAGGAAAGCAAGAGCCACATGAGAATGATCTGCAACAGAATCACACCGCCACCCAGGATCAACGTGGTCTTTTCAGCGTTGACGGGTGCGAAATGAACGGTCAGAAGCACGGTGGGAAGCAACGTGCATGCGTGGTGCGAGAGCTTGTTGCCCTTACTGCGGCTGACAAGGATCACGCCAATTGCAACGATCTGACAAAGCATGATCACGCCAAGAATCACGATCAGCACGGTCAGATCCACAACGGGATCGGCAAGGATTACAAAATCCGCAACCTCGTCGGCGTAGAATATCAACTCGTCGCCTTCCACAACCGTCTCCAAAAGCTCCAGCATACCGGTCGCCTCGTTGTAGTAGGCAACCTGCAAGCCCGTTTTGCCCTTTAAGGAATCGGGCAGAGTCAAACGAATTACAAAGGAATCTCCGCTCTCTACAATGGCGTTGATCAAGCTGAAGCGGTACGCATCCACAAGCTCCAGCTCACGCAATGCATCCAGATCCATAAAGGAGTTTACGACCACCTTACCGGAGGTGCGGATCGCCTCGTTGACGGCGCGACGCAACGCATCCATATCCTCAAAGCGGCGCAGCGTCAGGGAGCTATCCTGATTCAAGCCCAAAAGGCTGAACAGCTGCAACGTGCGATTTGCATCGAACAGATAAGAAAATGGAACGATCTCCATTTCTGCCATGGTGATGCGGTAAAGCTCCTCGACCTGATCTGCCTGCGTTGCCGCCGTAATATCGGCAACACCGCCTGCACAAAGCGTATTGATCAGCGTGGTGTTTTGGCTGTTGAGAGAGCCGGTTGCAATGCATTTATCACGGAAGCTCTCAAGGAGTGCGATCTTGCTATCCTGCAATCTGACAAAGGCGATCTTTGCCTCTACCTCTGCCAGCAACGCCTCTACGTCAAGGTAGAAGGTAGCGGGCAAGCCGTTTTCGCTATCTTTCCAGGTCACGATGGTATCGATCGCACCTTGGATCAGCTCACGCGTCAGATCTCCGTCGTCATCGTTGAGCATTCCGTTGAGTCGATCGATCACACCGGGCAGATACTTGGTGATCAGCGTAGCGGTGGATTGCGCGTAAACCTCACCGTGCGGCGTGGTTTCGGTTGCCGCGCGACGGATAAAGACGTAGTAGGTGGTGCCGGGTTGAAGATCCTCAAACAGATAGATATGCGTTTGTGATTGCTTCCAATCCGCCTCGGTCAAAAGAGATGCATCGGACTTGAGCGAGATCGCGTACTCGTACAAGCCTGCAAAAGCCTCGACCATGATCACCTTGATCTGCGTATCGTAAGTGTTATCGATGGAGTGGATCTCTTCGTTATACTTGGGAACGGAGGGACGCGCGGTCAGCGTGATCGATTCGGGATCGCTGTCGGCGTACTCGTTGTTGCCAAGATATACAACGTACACGGTTTGACCGAAAAATTCATTGGGAATTGTTACTGCGGCGGCGCCAAGTCCGTTGACGGAAATAGCGTTACCGTTGATCTGCACGACCATGGGATCGGCAGGATCCAGATAGATCAGATATGCACCGTCGGAAAGAAGGAAGATCTCCTTGACGTAGTCCACGTCGGGAACGGGAACGGCCGCCTTGGGCAGGATCTTTGTGCTCAGCTCTACGTTCTTTGCCTCAACCGTAACAACGGGAGAGGTATAGAGAGCGGAATGGCTGACGGCACTTCCGTTCCATTGAACGGTCTTATAGCCATCGGGTGCGGTAATGCGTACGGTAAACGTAGATTCAAAGGGAAGCTCGATGGTATCAATACCGTAAACGTAGGTGCGCTCGGAGGTAATGACCTCAATGATCAAACCACTCACACCTGCGGGAATACCCGTTACGTCAATGCTGACGGGGTAGCTCTTGCGGATCCAACGTGCGTACAGCGTGATCACGCCGTCGGTATCCTGATACAGATCCCAACGTGCGCAATTGCTCGAGCCGTCGGCGTTGATATACTTGACACCGCCCTGCTCGGCACTCCAATAGCCGTCAAAATCAAAGCCTGCTATGGTGGGCATAACAAAGCCCGTTGTGGGAAGGGTCAGGGGTTGATCGAACTCGACGTTGGGAACGGTGGTGGTAAATTCACCCGTTGCGCCCATACCGTTGAGCACGACCGTGTATTTGTTCGCTTGCCAAACGGCGGTCAACGTAATACCGTCCTCGCACGCATACGCATCGCTTGCGAACTCATACTTACCGTCGGTGGGAATTGCCTCTACCGATTGCGTCACACCCGCATCGTCCACGTAGGAAAGAATCCACTTTACAAAGCTGTAGCCGTTGCGTTGGGGGTTGGCGATTGCAACCGTACCAATGGGGGCATCCGAATTGAACAAGTAGCTCTTGGGAAGCGTTACGTTCAATTCGTCCAAAGCCGCCTTCAGGTCAGCATCGGTCACATCCCAATCGTAGGTGATGCTGTATTCATTGGGGGCCCAAATGGCACTCAAGTAAATTTTTTCATCCTTTGCCGCATACTTGGCGTTGCCCGCTACGTCCAAATTGCCAAGCACAAAGGAGGTAGCCGTGTTTTCATCCACTACGTTGCCATCTACCGTTACCTTCCAACCCAAGAAGGTATATCCCCTTCTGGTGGGGGCGGGAATTGCGGTATAGGAATCGTAAGTGTAGGTAGTGGGCGTTTGCTCGCCAAGCGCACCGTCTGCCAGATTTTCATATACCAGCGTGTAAACGATTGCCTCGTAATAACGCTGGAACACGTTGGGCTCCGGCTTGAGCTCGGTGGGCAGGGTGATCTTTTGGGGTGCCGGATACTCGTCGGTATTGGTCACCAAGCGGTAGCCTGCATAGCCCTTGTAGTTGAGATAGGGGTTTTCGGCATCGTCACTTGCCGCATCGTCGCCCATTTGGGAGAGCGCGGAAACGATCGCATCCATGGGTGCCGTCCACTGATCGTTCATACCCAACAGCTTGATGGGTTGCTTCAGCGCGGTATCGTAGGCATAATCGTAACGAATAACAGGCTGTTGATCGGGCGTAAACTCGGCGTGCAGATAGATGGTGTTGTGCTCATCCATATCTGCATTGATGATCTCGGAGGGAATGTAGTACTTTCCATCCTCGTTTTTGGTCGTGATCTTTTGTACCTCGGTGCCGTCGCTCTTGATCACCTGCCAATATTGGAAGGTGTAGCCGTTGCGCACCACCACGGGGAGCAGCGTGAGCTGATCGGCTTTTTTGTAGTGGTAGGTAAGACCGCTGAACTCGGCAAAGTCACCGCTCTCGGGCTCGTACGGGAGAATCGAGACGTCGGCTTGCTCGAATTTGACGTCAAACACGCTTGTGGTACATTCGACTTCGGCGCGAACAGATGCCAAAAAGCTGCTAGTGTAGTAGTTGTTTTCGTAGGGATTTTTGATGGACTTGCCGGGGTCGTCCAAGTTCCAGATCTCATGCAGCTTATAGCCGAGTCTGGGTTCGACAGTAACCGTGACCGCTCTGCCGTACGGAACGGTCTCTTTTTTACCGCTTTCCATCACGATGGGCTCGGCAAGCCCCTCGTAGGTAAGAGTCACGATACATTCCTCACTATCAAAGGTGAAGGTCACGCTGGGGTCGGAATCGACAGCCGATACCGCCGTTGCGATCAAGGAGGCCAGCAATAAGGCAAATGCCAAAAGCAGTACCGCTCTCTTTTTCAATTGTTTCATGATATCAACCATTTCGGTACTCCTCCTTTCAGCGAATCATAATGGAATCGCCGTCGGCATCGCCAATTGCTTTAATGGCATCCAACGTAAAGTGATTTGCTTCAACGGTAAACTGTCCCTTCAGCGCACCGCTTGCATAGACTTTGAGTCTTGTTGCTGTTTCGGGTGCAAGACCAACCTGCTTGAGTGTTTCGAGATTGACGACCGCACCGTTCTCAAAATAATCGTCAAACAAGCAAACGTCCAACAACGCAACGTCGGGGTTACCATTCGGAATAGGCTGCGGTGCAACGGAAGCCTTTACGGGTTCTTCTTCAACCTCTTCCTCGATATCTTCTTCGATTTCTTCTTCCTCGATCTCTACCTCTTCGTAGATT
>JAZQYE010000304.1:0-3170 GCA_045633385.1 Eubacteriales bacterium
GCATTGATCTGTGCGCTCCCATGCTTGAGGAGCTGCGCAGAAAGCTGGGGGATCAGCCCATCGAGCTGATCTGCGGTTCATACTTTGATATTCCGCTTGGAAAGGAACAATTTGATGCCGCCGTGTCGGTGGAAAGCCTGCACCATTTTACGCAGCCCGAAAAGCTTCCGCTCTACAAAAGGCTGTACGATGCGCTCAAGGCGGACGGATATTTTATTTTGACCGACTATTTTGCGCAGACGGAGGAGCAGGAGTCCTTGTACCGTGCAGAGCTGCTTGCCCAAAAAAGGGAGCAGGGAATTGATGACGATGCATTTTATCACTACGATACGCCCCTGACCGTTGCGCACGAGACAGAGGCTTTGCTGGCGGCGGGCTTTTCGTCGGTTACGGTCTTGGGAAATTGGGAATCGACCTACACCCTCAAGGCGCAAAAATAAAGGTGGACAAAGCAGCTCTTAAAAGAACGAACAACGCTTGTTCTGCGGCAAACAAATAAGCAAAGGTGCTGATTCGGTTGAACCAGCACCTTTGCTTATTTTGCTTTGGAAAGAGATTGGAGCTTCTCTTTGCATTCGTCCCAAGAGCCCTCGGTAAATGTGTTTTTGTAAAGTCGAAGTGCCAAATTATGATCAAAAAATATCATAATAACGTTGCCCTTCTCCTTTATTTTCTTTATGTTTTCATATCTGAATTTTGTAACGGAGGTGTGATCGTAAACCGTGATCTCCTCATCGGTAAATTCGGTTGCTCGGATCCATTCGGTAACGCCATAGGTTTTTGAAAACAGCTTGTATCTGTTTGATAAGGCTACAAATCGTGAGAAAAACAATTTGAAGATGGAGAGAAGCAGGAACAGGATCGCCAAATACCAATCGAGCCAATCTCCACCGCAAACGGAATAAACAACGACCAGCGCAAGCCCTATTACACCAATGAAGCTCCAAAGAATAAACAGTGCGACGTTAGCCGCGCCTTGCAAATGATATTCCTTTGCCCAGGAGAGCATTTCTTGTTTTGTTATTTTGTATTCGTTTTTCATTTTTTATTTTAACCGATGGGGTATGCAATGACCTTGTTGGCAAAAAAGAGCTTGCCGATGATGTATTTGTTGCAAGCAGATTCAAAGCTGATGGCGACCTTTCCATCTACCAAGGCAAGTCCCTCGCTAAAGGCGGGCAGGGTGACGTTTTGCTCGCGCGTTTCGGAGTCGAGGTAGTAAAGGGGAACGTCAACGCCTGCGGTGTTGATGGTGGTGCCGCTGTCAAGCCAGCCGCTGTGGATCTCCAAATAGGAGGGATTGATGCCCCAAGAACGGGAAAGCATCACCTTGCCGTCGTCGGTCACGGCAAAGCCCTGCACCTGCGAGGTGATGGAGACCGAAAAGGCAGGGAGTGTGCCGTCGGCAAGGGATCCGTCAGCCGCCAAGGGGTACGCGGTGAGAATGGCTTTGTTCTCGTCTCCGGCAGGGGTGGTAAAGTAGTGCGATTGCAAGGTCTCGTAGCTTTCGGCGCGGTAAAACTCACCCACGTAAACGTAGGAGTCGTCGGAGAAGCAGAAGGAAGCAGAGGTATCTACCGCAAATTTTCCAATCGCCTGAACGGAGTCACCGTTGGCGGCGTTGTAGATATCCTCAAAGCGGTACACGCGCAAAAAGCCCATTCTGCCGTTGCCCTCGTTCTCGTTGTCGGAGATGTAGAGGTAGTCGCCTGCAAGCGTTACGCCGCCTGCGTGTCCCGTAGCTTGGGCACCGTCCTCGGTCAACAGAACCACCGTTTTTGCAACGTCGTCGGTGACCAGATAGAGCTCGGCGTTTTTGCCGTTGTAGCCGGAGTGAATGTAGGTATTGGTATCGGGGTCGTAGTCAAGACCCTGCGGAACAAAGCCGTCGCCAAGAGCGGGGATTTTGGAGACTGCCTCGCCGTTTTTGTAGTAATCGGGGTAGAGAAAACGCTTTGCAACGTGCAAGCCGCCCCACGCTAAAAGGAAGATTGCAAGAACAGACAGCAAAAGAATGAGCGCGATTTTTAGGGTGCATTTCAAAATTTTCATAACGTTCTCCTTTTTATAAAAGATGAATATATTATAAAGAAAGATTATGAACTCCTTATAAACAGAACGGCGTTTTTTGAAAAAAATTGCCGCAAAATGATTGGAGCATAGGGATTTGAGAGGAGCGTGAAAAATGAGCGAAAAAAAGAAAAATATTTTTGAAAAAAGTATTGACAAAAAAACGAAGTTGTGCTATAATATCAAGGTACTTGTGTGAGCACACATCAATGCGAGTGTAGTTCAATGGTAGAATTCCAGCCTTCCAAGCTGGTCGCGTGGGTTCGATTCCCATCACTCGCTCCAAATGAGGATGCTTTCAATTGGAGGCATCCTCGTGATGTGCCTTTAGCTCAGTTGGATAGAGCAACTGCCTTCTAAGCAGTAGGTCGGGGGTTCGAATCCCTCAAGGCACGCCACATTTTAATATGGTGGGATTGGCGCAGTTGGCTAGCGCGTCAGGTTGTGGCCCTGAAGGTCGTGGGTTCGAACCCCATATCTCACCCCATAAAAACAGAAGCTCCTCCGCAACAGCGGGGGAGTTTCTACTTTGCGCCACGGGATTTTTCGGTCTCGTCAAATGTGACAGCACCTTTGTCTATATTCTATTACTCGTTTATAATCCATAGAGTCATGAATGCTACTGTTACTATAATATGAATAAGTGGTAGGAAACTGATGAAACTTAGTCTTTTATTAGCAAATGTCTTTGTGGCAGAAAAAAGATATGTCAGTGAATAAGTACCTGCAAGTATCATAAATATTGTAGCTACTACTGCAACGAACAAAGATTGTTCTACCATAACACCTATGTTTGCTAAAGAAATGATAGAACCTAAAATTGTGATTAACGAAATCGGTATGGGCAGTGCTTGCAAAATCATAACTACCCACATCATTGTTTTGTTTCTCATTGATATTCTCCTTTCTGTATTTTCTCGCCAGTTTCGCCTTTGTATTACAAAGGCACCGGGCAAAGACCATACCCCTAAGGTTGTGCGCATCCTAAGGCTCCCTTGTGCAAAGGGAGCTGTCGCGTTAGCGACTGAGGGATTGTTTTTGCTTGATTTCTTCATATTACAATCCCTCCGTCAGCCTTCGGCTGCCACCTCCCTTTACAC
>JAZQYE010000305.1:0-10118 GCA_045633385.1 Eubacteriales bacterium
ATAGAAAGACCATTAGCCCTAAAAGTTTATTTGGTTTTGTGTAGCGAGTATATTATATCACATTTTTCGCGCTTTGTAAATATGTTGAGCAAAATTTTATTCCATCACCTTCCGGGCGGTAGAAAAAGCCTCCCTTGTGTAAAGGGAGGTGGCACGGCTTGCCGTGACGGAGGGATTGTAAAAGCTAAATTTATGAAAAACAATCCCTCAGCCGCCTACGGCGTCAGCTCCCTTTACACAAGGGAGCCTTTTTATGTTCATCTATGACTCATCAATTTTCTTGACAAGCACTGCATTTGTGTCCACAAATGCAAAAAATACGGCACACCTCTTTCGAGATATACCGTATTCTTGCAAACTGTCCTTTAGAGAACAGCTCTAAGACAAGTTCTCTTTTATTATTGCACCTTATTATTCCACCGTTACCGATTTGGCAAGATTGCGCGGACGGTCAATATCACAGCCACGCCATACGGCAGCCTCGTAGGCGATCATTTGCACGGCGATCATTGCCGAAAAGAAGCACGCAATATCGCTTTTGGCGTTCAAAACGATCGTGTCGGTGTCAGCTTCGCGCTTTTTCAGGCAATCGGCACGATAAATGCGTATCACGTGCGCACCGCGGCTTTCGACCTCGTGCACGTTGTTCTCCGCTTTTTCTGCCAGGGAGCGCTCGGTGCAAAGCGCGATCACGGGAGTGCCGTTCTCAATCAAGGAGATCGTTCCGTGCTTCAATTCTCCCGACGCATACGCCTCGGTGTGAACGTAAGAGATCTCCTTGAGCTTGAGCGCCCCCTCCATGGAGAGCAGATAATCTCTGCCGCGCCCGATATAGAATGCGTGATCCCGATCCTGAAATACTTGCGCGATCCGACGGTAAGTTTGCATACGCTCCTGTGTCAGCATTTCGGTAATTGCGTGCGGCGCCTCCACACGCAAGCCGTCCAGCAAGCCCTTGATCTGGGTGGGGTTCATGGTTTGTCTGATTTTTGCAAAATGGAGTGCGAGCAGACACAGCACAGCCGCTTGCGTGCAATATCCCTTTGTGGTCGCAACCGCAATTTCGGGCCCCGCATAGGTGTAAATGCAACGGTCTGCCTCGCGCGCGATGGTAGTTCCAACGGCGTTGACAATGCCAAGCGTGGGAAGCCCCACCGATTTTGCGTAACGCAATGCCGCCAGGGAATCTGCCGTTTCGCCGGATTGGGACACCACGATCACCAGCGTCCCCTCCCCCGTTACGGGCGGATGATAACGGTACTCGGAGGCGATATAGACGCTTGTCGGAATTGCAGCGTAATCCTCAATCAGACGCGCACCGATTAGCCCTGCGTGCATGGCAGAGCCGCACGCAACGATCTGAATACTCCTGATCCTTTTCCAAAACGCTAAATCAATGCCGTCCTGCGAAAAATCGGGCAAGCCGTTTTCGTCCACACGGGACGCCAATGCGTTATCAATCACCTTCTGCTCCTCAAAGATCTCCTTTAACATAAAATGTGCAAAGCCGTCCTTTTGCGCCGCCTCTGCAGTCATGTCGGTCTGTTCCCACATGGGGGCGAGCTCTTTGCTTTCAGCGTCAAAAAGCGTTGCCTCGGTGGGTATCAATCGTGCAATCTCTCCCTCTTTTAAGGGATAATAAAGATTGGTAAACGGCAAAAGCGCGGTCATGTCCGAGGCAAGATAGTAACCGTCCTTTCCTTTTGCAAGGATCAAAGGACTTCCGCTGCGCACGGCATAGACCTCCCCTTTGGCACCGTCAAATAAGATGCCAAAGGCATAGGAGCCCGTCAGCTCCTCCATGGCACGGCGAATGGCTTTGACGGGATCGTGACATGCCTGATAGCAGAGATCCAGCAATGCCGCCGCGACCTCGGTATCGGTTTCGGAGATAAACGTAACGCCGCTTTGCTCCGCCTCTATCTTTAATTGCTTGTAATTTTCAATGATCCCGTTGTGTACCAATACGGTCTTTCCAACGCGGTGCGGATGTGCATTGACGTCGGACGGACCTCCGTGCGTTGCCCAGCGCGTGTGCCCAACGGCACAACGGCTTTTTGTAAAAGTTCCCTGCAATCTTTTTTCCAATTCCCCGACCCGACCGCGGCACTTGACTGTTTTGATCTCACGCTCCTCCAAAAAAGCAACGCCGACCGAATCGTAGCCGCGATATTCCAATACCGAAAGACCTTTTGTCATTTTGGGGAGTGCCTCTGCCTCTCCCGTATATCCAATAATACCACACATATTTTATTTTTTGTTGGATGAGCGGCAATGCGTTTTGTCTTTTGACCGCTCCTTCTCCTTTCTTGGTTTCAACATGCAAAAAGGCTGTTTTATTCTTTTTCGATCTTTGTCAAAATGCGATCCTGTGATTTATATATGCTGTTTTCGGGCACAAATCCGCGCACCGAGGAGCATGGATACACGTTGCTGTTTACCCCTACGACAGTACCCGGATTGAGCACCGTGTTACAGCCCACCTCTACAAAATCACCAAGCATTGCGCCTACCTTTTTTCGGTTCGTACATACCTTTGCGCCGCCGAATGAAATGCTGACGGCAGATTTATCGCTCTTGACGTTTGACGTGATAGCTCCCGCTCCCATGTGTGCGCGGTATCCAAAAATCGAATCCCCCACGTAATTGTAGTGCGGCACTTGAACCCCATCAAACAAAATACAATTTTTCAGCTCGGTCGAGTTTCCCACAACCGCTCCTTTTCCAATCAAGGCGTTGCCGCGAATAAAAGCACAATGCCGGATCTCCGCATTCTCGTCAATGATACACGCCCCCTCAATACAAGCCGTTGGTGCAATTCTTGCGCTTTTTGCAATCCATATCTGCTCGCTCGGATGATCGAATTTTTCGAGAGAAAGCGTTTTGCCAAGCGAAAGGATCATTTCTCCGATCTGTGCAAGAGCATCCCAAGGATAGACGAAATCACAAAGCCATGAATAAACCAGCGACGTCCCCTCCGTTTGATAAAGTGATTGAACCTTTAATTCCCGATACATCAATTTTCGTACTCCTTTTAGGTATTGGCAAGTCCGTTTGCAACGATCTGTGAAACAACCTCGTTGGCATAGCTCTCGCAAGCTTCCTCGGTAGGTGCTTCCACCATAATGCGTATCACGGGCTCTGTACCGCTCTCACGTAACAAGATCCTTCCGTGATCACCCAAGCGCGCCGCAACGTCCTGCAAAGCACGTTGAACTACCGAATGCTCCCGAACCGCTTTCTTATTGGAAACACGCACGTTTTTGGTCACCTGCGGAAGCATTTGCACCGGCTCTGCGAGCTTGGAAAGCGGCATTTTTTCTGCAATCACAGCCTCCATCAGCTTGATCGCCGTTAAAATACCGTCCCCCGTGGTTGCAAACTTGCTCAAAATAATGTGCCCCGATTGCTCGCCGCCAATGCAGTTGCAGGTGTGTTGCATATTTTCGTAAATATAACGGTCACCCACCGTGGTCTGCTCATAGCGAATATCCGCATCCTTTAAGGCGCGATACAGCCCCATATTGGACATCACAGTGGTAACAACGGTGTTGTTGACCAGCTCCCCTTTCTTTTTAAGCTGCATTGCCAGCACGTAAAGAATGTGGTCGCCATTTACCACCTCGCCGTTTTCGTCAACCGCAATACAACGGTCGGCATCGCCGTCAAAGGCAAAACCGATGTCCAATCGGTTTTCTCTGACATATTTGCAAAGCCCCTCGATGTGCGTAGAACCTGCCAAGCGATTGATATTCAAGCCGTCGGGAGATGCGTTGATGGGATAGGTCTTTGCGCCAAGCGCGTCAAATACGTTTTTAGCGATCATCCACGCACTTCCGTTTGCGCAATCCAACGCGATGCGGTAATTCTTAAAGGAATAACGACTCAGAGAGATCAGATACCCGATATAACGGTTTCTGCCTACCGCATAATCCACAATCTCGCCAAGCGCCGCTCCTGTTGCAAACGGAATATCGGACGTATTGATACCAAGCTCCTGCAAATTCCCATCCAGATAAAGCTCAATCTTTTCAATGGTGGCATCGTCGATCTTTTCTCCCTTGCGGTTGACCAGCTTAATGCCGTTGTCGGTATAAGGGTTATGACTTGCCGAAATCATGATCCCACAATCAAAATCGTCACCGATAACAGCATACGATACGCTCGGCGTGGTGGTTACGTGCAGCATATAGGCATCTGCCCCCGAAGCGGTCAAGCCCGCAACAATGGCATATTCAAACATATAGCTCGATCTCCTGGTATCCTTTCCGATCACGGCGCGTACGCGATGCGTACCGCCGCGCGCATAGTACCAGCCCAAAAAACGACCGATCTTATATGCATGCTCGGAAGTTAAGGTAACGCCCGCCTCGCCGCGAAAGCCGTCAGTTCCAAAATATTTTCCCATTCTTCTTACTTTTCTCCTTTTGATTGGTTTACTAAACGTCGTTTTAAAAAACGACACCCGAAGATTATACCACACCCTTTTTCAAATGTCGATACCCAAAAATCAAAGATTATTTTCTGTTATCAAAGGCTTTTTGACAAAAAAACAAAGGAAAAGCAGGGGGAAGCAGATCATCTGTATCCCTTCCCCCTTTGTAAAAGATCGAATTGTGATTATGCTTCCGTCAGCTTCCGCAACCGCATTTGGGTGCACGGTCCGAGCAAGAAGTGTGGTGCGGAGAAAGCTCTTGCGCGCAGAATTCGCCAACCGGGAACGGCATATTGCGAAAGACACGGCAAGGATCGTCTTCCTCTACCGGCATGCACTCTTTTTCGGGAATACAGTATTCGGTCGCCTGCACCAAATACTGCGCCGCGCGGACGATGCGCACCACAGAAAAGATACCAAGCGAAACGGTCAGGTATCTGCCCCTGCCACCATTCTCCTCGCCGTTTCCAAAATTCAAGGGTGCGTCAAGGCAAGCGGTAACGGGTGTGGGCAAATCGTTTTCGTGACAGCAACAGCAGCAGTTACATTGGCTGGCATGCTCTACGATGCTTGTGCCGAGCAGAACGGGCTGAACCACCTCCACAATGGCGGTAGGCTCATTCTTTTCTGCACACTCGGGTGTCGGACACGCGCAAAAATCCTCGCCGCCAATGCCGTGACTTTTAAACACGCTGACGTTGCTCTCGCCGCCGTAAAGGATCACGCGCTTTTCCAAGATCGCGATTCCCTCCAGTTCCTGCGAACGCCCCGCTCCAACGCACGCCTCAAACACGAGCTTGACGTAAAAACGAATGGTGACCGAATAAAATCCCCGGTTGAACTGAATAGGATCAATTCCGATATACGTCCAAATGATCTTTGCACTTCTTGCCCGAATTGCCCCCGTGTGCTCTAAAACCTCGTTGCCAAAATCCGACAAATAAACGCGGACGTTTTCAAAGCAATCACGGTCGCGGCAGGAATCCAAAACGCGATTGGTATCAATACATACAGTCTCGCGCGTATTTCCACCGCTCGGCATACAGGAAAATTTATTTTCTGCCATAACCTTATCTCCTTTGGTAATGAATTCAGAGAAGAACTCTCTTTGCTAACATTCTATGCATCAAATTCCGTTTTGACACCGCAAAATGTCAAAATTCGACCAAAGTGTACTATTTTTGTGAATGAACCGTCAACAATGCAATTTTGCTATTGCAAATTTTATAAAAATCGTTTATAATATATTTATCATTTTTTGCGAGGTATATTTATGTTAAAAAAATTTGTTGCCGTTTTATCCTTGCTTTTGGCTTGCGTTCTGTGCATTTCTTCCTGTACGATTGTTGACGTGATCGACCATGGAACGACCGAAAGCACCACCAACAACGATCCCGAAACCAAAACACCCTACTCCATCGTAGGCATTTGGCACTCCAAGGAATCCAAAATCGTGCTCAACGTGATGCAGGGCGGCGCCGTTCAGGTATATTCGCTGACCGCCGGTTACTATGAGTACGACAGCCTTGAAACCGGAAGCTATATCCTCAACGGCTCCAAATTCACCTTGGTTTTGGGCACCGAGACCTATGATTTTGAATTTGATGACGATATCGGACTTTTGACGTTGGGGGAAATGAGCTACAAGCCTGCAGAAACCGTTCCCACCAAGCATCCCGTTTACGATTTTCCCAACTTTGCTGAAATGGATCTTTCCGGCATCGTTTCTATTGGAGAGATGGACCTTACAACCCTGAAGCAGACCGCGCTTGAGGGTGCTGCCATGGAGATCTTCTCTCAATATTATTCCTCCGGCTTGGAAACGCCCGATACCATTACCGATCGCCCCGCAAAGCATGGTGACTACGTTAATATCGATTATGAAGGAAAGCTGAACGGCGTTGCTTTTGCAGGCGGAACTGCAGATGAAGTGGATCTTCACATCTCCGATTACAACAACTCCTATATTCCCGGCTTTGTGGACGGTATCGTCGGTCATGAGGTCGGCACCACCTTTGACGTTGAGGTCACCTTCCCCGAAAACTACGGCGAAGCTTCCCTTGCAGGTCAAAAAACGATCTTTACCATGACGCTCAATACCATTTACAAGCAGGAATTGACCCAAGAGCAGTTTGAGATTTTTGAAAACACCGGTTACAACTCCTATTCGGAATGGGTGATCGGTACGGCAAAGAAACTCGCGCTCGACCTCTCCGAGAGCACCTTGGAGGATGCTTGCCAAATGATTGGAGATATGAATAAGGAACACTACCAATATTTTTATCAATATACGCTGGATTATTGGCATCGCATGGCGGCGGCTTACGGTATGGAATATGAAGAAATGCTGACTGCTGTTCGCGTTACCGAGGAAATGATGCTTTTGGAAGCACAATCTACCGCTCTTTATTATATGACCAATTATCAGCTTGCAAAACAGGAAAATCTTACCTGGACGCAAAAGCAATTTGATGATGCGTACGAAAGCTACGTACAAAGTTATCTTGACTCCAACACAGATGCTCCTCGCGAGGATGCTGAGGCATACGCCGACGTACAGCTCCCCATCATCTACCTCAATTTGACGATGCAGGTCGTTTCCGAGTGGATCGTAGAGCAAGCATTTGCAAGCAACTAACAATTACGAACAAGATTAAGGGCAGAACCGCAAGGCTCTGCCCTTAAATTGTGCCCTTTTAACGCTTTTTTGAACGGTTTTTGGAAGAATGTCAAAAAATGCGATAAAGAACTGTTGACAAACGGTGCAAGATGCGGTATAATAGAAAGGCACTACTATGGGGGTGCAATGGTTTCGACGGGGATTTTGAAATACGATAAGCGTGGCGAGCCGGGTAATCTCGTAAACTGCCTAAACTTAAAAAATAAACGACAACAACACTGTTGCTATGGCTGCCTAAGTTGTACGCTGTATAGCGTAAATCCGGCAGTGCCGTGACGTGCGGGTCACCCGTTCCTCCGATGAGTACCACGGCTTCGGACTGAACGTCATCTGAGTGGTGCACGTGCATCGGTCTTTCGCACTTGAGCCGATCATGCAAAAAAGGGCTACCTGACGGGATAGCGTGTCTGTTCGCGCTCCCAGACGGGAAATTCAAATAACAGACTGTCCACGAAGAAGGTTGTATGGATGGGTTTTCGGACAGGAGTTCGATTCTCCTCATCTCCACCAGCGGCAAGCTGCCGCTCCCCATTATCGGGGGAGTACGGTGCTATGCCAAGCTTCATACCACGATGGCGGTGTTCGACTTTAAAGTCCACGCCTCCACCAATGAACTAATGTGAGGCACAATGTGCCTCACATTAGTTCATTTGATAGACATTTGGCATCACCCCCTGCTCGTTTTGCGTGCAAAACGAGCATAACGCGCCATGCAGACTAAATATTTCAGCTTATTTCAATGCGCGTTTGAGTTCCTGATTCTCCACACTTCTATGATAAAAAACATAGCGCAAATAAAAAGTCTTGAATTACAAATAGTTTTATGCTATAATAGAAATCACATCATGATCTTTCCATTTCTCCCTATAATTTGCTCAATCATAAAAGCAACGCAATAAATTAATAAAAGGAGCTGTTATGAAGTATCTTGTGTATTTTATTCTCTTCTTGATTTCTGGTTTTCTTTTCTTACCGAAAACAGGAACAACTGAGATCCGTAATAAACCGCTTTTGATTTTTGTTATTTGTCTCATTGTGATATGGATCTTGATCCGCTTTTTCAAATATGTTTTGTTGATGGCAAAAACCAGAAGACTGCTTAAGCAAAACAAGAAAAAAGTGATAAAAACTCAATTTTTTCCATGGGCATCCCTTTTTCACGGTCAATATAGCATTACTTTTCAAAGTGAGAACGAAATTGCTCAAATTATTTTGATTTCTAAAAGAAGAAAATATCAACGCTATCATTTCGACAGTATCAATCGACTGGAATTTTATCGATCCAATCGGGTTGTCTTTAGAAGTAGTAGAGAACAAGGTGCCACAATTTCTAATCTTGTAGAACTCAATCAAGTTGGCAAACAAAAGATTAAATGGGATGATACGGCAAAGATGCGTATGATCGTGTTTGATAAATATCCCGATTTTATTACTGATTCTATAAAAAAAGAAAATCTTGGTACGGGAGATCTGATATGTGACTCCGATGTTTCTATATTTGATTGGGATTCATTATGCAACCGTATTAATGTAGACCGGTTATCTTGAAACTTTTATTCATTCCCCAATTCTAAAAGTCTGTAGTATGTCACAGGGCTGTTTCAAATGCTTTTTATCGCATTTGAGACAGCCCCGTGTTTTTACTTGATTATGAAGTTGTTTTTTACCGTTTATCCCTTGCTCACATCAATATTATTATGATTTTGAGAAAGGTCCTTCCACGTCTCCTCAAGGGGTGTGCGGGTAAAATCGAATGCAACAAGCAAATTTGCATCGTTTGTATCGAGCTTAGTCATATCTGTCTGAATTTCCTGCGCGGTACGCGTATCGGAATACGCGGCAATGGACTTGATATTCCCTTTAAAGAATTGCGAGTTTTGACTGCGCCAATCTCCGCCGACAACGTATTTTTCCACATCTGCCAATTCTCCGCTGACCGCCATGGAGACGGTCTGCTTCAATTCTCCATTTACGTAGCACATTGCCTTGGAGCTTTGCAGATCCATTGTAACAGCCAAATGCACAAAGCCGTTGGAGCGAATATCCACGTCCGAAAACTTGATGTCAAACACCTTTCCTGCGGCATTGGAATAATACAAACGCGGAACGCCTTTTTCAAAGATCTCAACGCTGCAGCAAGCCTTGCCGGATTGCTTGTGGTTGCCGAAAATAACACCGCCGCGACCGGATACGTTGGGAGAAAGCGAGATCACCGCCTCTATGGTAAGAGGTGTTTGTCCAAGCTTTTGAGAGGTGGAATGAATCTCGTCTGCCGTAAAGGTATAACCGTTTTTCAGATCTGCCGCAGAAGAACCGTTAGACCAAATAAATTTGTCGTAAACCGTTACCGAGAGATCCTCCATGTTGATAACGGTCGTAAACTCGGAGTGGTAGTGTTGAATGGTCTCGCTTGCAAGGATCTCCAAATTATGCTCGCGGCTGTACGCGTTATCGCTGTAATTCTTATCCAGATATCTTGCCGCGTTGGACCACAGCACGATGTAGGGATCAACGTTGCGATAAAATGCTGCCGTTGCACCAACTCTGCCGTGGTGCGGTGTTTGTACAACGTCGGAGCCAAGGAGCTTGCCGTACACCTTACCCGTCCAATCGCAGTTGGCAGGATAGGTATCGCCCGTAACAAGAAAGGTGTAACCGCTGTCAAAGGTCAAGCGGAACATTGCGCTCGTATCGTTGATCGATCCGATGGAGCTCGGCCACAGATCGTTATAGGTATGCAGGATATCAACGGTACAGCCTGCAAAATACATTACGTCACCCGTGTAAAAATTGTAGATCTCGGTATTGGGATAATGCTCTGCCAACAGCTCCTCATAATTCTTTTGATACGTAAGTGCGTTGGCGGTATCCTCGTCTCTGATCTCCATATTTGTGTAATCGGGAGCACCCCAGCAAAGCAACTCCAGCTCAACATCGTCGTAATACTTGGTCAAAAAGTCGAGGGACAAATTAACGTGGTCGGAATGCAGGTGCGAAATGAAC